>MKSK01000005.1 GCA_001897225.1 Chlamydiales bacterium 38-26 | reverse complement strand
CTTTAGTCATACTTTCCTCCTTTGAAGAAGTCATTCGCATGCTTATTCTTATGCAGTTCTCATGCCAAGAAGAAAAAATAATTTAAGTTTCTTATAATAAATTATCTACGCGTTTAACATTATTCAAAATTCCAAATAATCGTAGAATACATGCGCTTTTTTTCGATCACTTGATGTATTTCAATTTAATTTACACATCTCTAATCTGCATTTTTTGGCAGTACTTAGCACATGAGGGAGCATAATCAGGATTTATGAACGGAACTTTGATGACAGATAGAAAATAAAAAAGCCCTAGATGAATTATTCTCTAGAGCTTTTTCTATGGATTAAAAGAAGTGCTTATTCTGGCAAATTATTAATATTGTACCCTTTTTTAATAATCTCATTCGCTGTTGCTTTTACTGTATCTAAGCCGCCGGCAAAACCGATCATTTTCATCAGTTGGTCTATGTAGGTCACTTCAGTACTTAGTTGGTCGTTGATGGATTCCAGATATGCAATCTTTTGTTCAAGTTCTTTTTTATTCATGACTCCCCCCTTGAGAGACGACTTATTAGGATGCAAAATTATTTAAGACTAAAATATTTTCTATACCATTTTTCGAATAATTAAACGTAGAATTCCAGACTTTCAGCCTATCTTGTTGAAACCAAACTCTCTGGAAAAGCTTTTAAATACATGAGTTACTTAAGGAATCCCATCGACCCATAAAATCTCCTCATATTCAGGCTTCTTGCGCGGTTAGCAAGTTTTTTCATTTTTTCCTCCACGGTTATTAAAGAACTAACATTTAACCGTAAAGGTGTTAAAATTTCTTAAAGAATACATCAATTTCCAATTAATAGAATGATTATTCATGACGATTATCTTCCAGAATATCTCTTGCGACTTCCTTTACCGATGCTAATCCACGAGGAAAGCCTACAGATTTTAAAAGTTTATCTATATACACAAGCTCGGTACCTAGTTGATCCTCCACAAATTCCAAATAAGCAATCTTCTTGAGTAAATCTTCCTTCGTTATTGTCTTTTTCATAGCTACCTCCTTGCATGATCAAAGCCAAGAGATGCAAAAGGTATGCCATTCTATAAAAAACTTATATGTGAGCGCATTTATGCGCTCAGTTCAAACTCAAGTAGACGTATTTTGATTTCCAATCCTCCCGTATATCCACCCAATTTTCCTCCACTTGCTAGGACGCGATGGCAAGGAACAATTAATGGAAAGGGATTCTTGCCACATGCATTCCCTACAGCGCGAGCTGCACGTGGCTTACCTGTTAACTTGGCTAAATCTTGATAGGAAATGGTAAATCCAAAAGGAATATGATAGATATGTTTAAGGATCAATTCATTATAATTAGATAAATTTTCAAATTCTAAGGGTAATTTTATTTGAGAATTTTTCTTATCAGCATAATCTTTCATCCAGAGATAGATCTCCTTCTCCAAGAGAGGAGATGGCCTTTCCCCCTCTACCTGCCAAGATAAAATATTCTTATTCTCGGATAAAGAAAGTTTTATTTTTAAAATTTTATCTTCTGCAAGAAAAAATTGACCTCTTATTCCTGGCCCATTAACCTGATAAATCTGTGAAACATACGGAAACATGTCTTTTCCCTACCCATAAACTTCTTCACTTTAGCATAAGGAAGCTCTTTGTGACAAAATATTATCATGACTATTTCTGGAAAGAGGGGATCCCCTATGGAATCGAGCCCCTCCAAGATTGGCAAAACTCTGCACTCAGTTACAAGATTGTGATGGACCCCTACCGTAAACGCATCTCTATCGAAAAATATGTTTATGGAAGTTTTATAACTACAATATATGACTCAAACTTTATAAATTTTAGATATTTAAATCAAATTGATCAGCCGAGTTGGCAAAAAATTACAGTCAATGAAACTCCGGAATCTTCCCATTGTCTAATCCGTGATCAAGATGATCGCATTGTTTTTATTGAAACCTACTTCTTCCAGGGGAATTATTGCACAAAATGCATTGCAAAATCTCCTCAAGGCTTCTTGCTTTCTACACAGTTGATTCATTATAAAATCCTTGGAGAAACAGAAAATAAAGTCGTCCTCTTCGATGCTAACGGCCACCCTGTGTTACAAAAATACTATGAAGCCGATCCAATCAATGGGGAATTTACCCACCTTATAAAAGAACTTAAGGACATGCAAGGAGTTACTTTTGGTCAAAATTAAATTTCATCAAGCTCAAAAAGAGTTAAACGTTTCCTCTGGCAGTGAATTTTTAGACATCCCTGGCCTGCCCATCCAATTTGGCTGTAAACACGGCACTTGTGGAACTTGTAGCATCCGGATTCTTTGTGGGATGGAGAATCTTACAAAAATATCACCTAGGGAAGGCCAAACGCTTAAACAAAAAGATCTCGACCCCACACATCGCCTTGCTTGTCAATGTGCCATCAATGGCCCTGTCGAAATTTTTTGATGCAAAATACGTGTAAGGATTTTCGGGCAGAAATAAATGCTAAGAGAGGGAATTATACAACTCGGGAGTATCTACACAGGTAGATTGTATCTCTGATTTCGATTAAGTCACAAATTGTACTTTTTCGATCTCACAAATATAATCTACCTGTCATCTTACTAATCGATGAGACAATCAGGATTAGTTAGCGTTTTTCCAAATCGCTTTTCTAGGAGCCTGACCATTAAGCATATCATAATTAGGTTTGGAAACAGGTTTATCCTGCCAATACCAATCTGTTTTGGAAACATTTCCTATATAGCTGTTGGCTGGCCCATGCTTCTGTCCCTCTACCCAGGAAATTTCCTGAACCACTTGATGACCATCACGATAACGTTTTTCAATGCCATGTTTTTGTCCATTCACATAGGTACTATCCGCAGCTTTTTCCCCATTAAAAAATTCAGTAGTTTTTCCTGACTGAACGCCATGACTCCATTCTTCCACAGTCAAAGGTTCCCCAGCAGGTAAATAGGTCTTGACTAAACCATGCACTTGGTTATTGGCATAAGGAATCACTTCCTTGGGAGATCCATTTTGATGATAGGTGGTGCGAAGTGTTTGTTGTCCTTTGTCTATGGTATCAACAGAAACAAGTAAGCCATAATCATCTCTTCTAGTTCTTGTCCCGTTATAATTAACGACTTGGCTTTCCATTTGATTGTTTTGACTATAGTAGGAAGCTTGGAAAAGAAGGTTACCTTGAAAATCTTCTTTACTTTTAGTTACACCACTTTCGTACCAGGATGTCACTGTCCGATTCTGGGGATTATGATAAATAGTTTCTTGCTTAGGAGCTCCAGAGATGTAATAAACCGATTCTTTTTGCAAGACACCATTCATATAGCTTTCTACTTTTTCAATAGCAGAGCTATGCGGATACGAATAGGTCGTATCTCCGTCCAACACACCTGCTTGATAAGATTTTGTAACCACCACCCCATTAGCCAAAGTCGAAACGATTTGGCCATAATTTCCACTCGCACTCCAATCTTCAGGGCTCACAGGAACACCATATCGATGAACATACGTTTCATCAACAATTTCAGGTGCCGAATAATATCTTTCTTGCGTCTGACATCCCGAGAATGTCAAGGCTGTAACTGCAAAACCGAGGAAAGGAATGTATATTTTACGCATAATTCACCTATTAATGATTTTATTTCTCTAATTTTTTTAGCGTTTCTTCTATCACGTGAGCATGTTCTTTATCGACCTCATCTTGCGATAAGGTTTTTTGATCATCCCTGTAAATAAAGCGAAGAGTGACATTTTTTAAGCCAGCACCTAGCTTATCGCTACGGTAGATATCGAGTAAACTAATTTTCTTCAGAAGATTTGACGGAACCTTATGCAGAATATCTAAGATGGCTTGTAGCGATGTATCTTCATTAACTGTAATCGTCCAGTCACGTTCCGAGGCAGGGTAGATCGGAATATCAGCCATGATATACTCACTTTGGCGCACTTGGAATAAATCGTGTATATTTAATTCGGCAAAGTATACACGTTGGTCTACATCTAATTTCCTCGTAATAGAGGGATGAATTTCTCCTAAGGAGCCTACTTCAAGAGAATTAACAAAAATCGCAGCCTGGCGCCCCGAATGGAAAGTACTCAAGTCATTTTCTTTAAAAGTAATATTAAAAATACGTAACTCACGTAGAACATTTTCAATGATCCCTTTGAGATCATAAAAATCTGATTCACGATCTTTTGCATCCCAGGCATGAGGTTGAGCTTTACCTGTTAGAATTATACCAGCTACAGATTGCTCCTTGTATTGTCCTTCATTTTTAAAGTGAATGCGACCCAATTCAAAGCCACTTATATCATGATTCTGATGAGCAATATTATGCTTGACGAGCTGAAGAAGACCCGGCAGTAAAGAAGTCCTTAAAATAGACTGTTCCACTGAAATAGGGTTCATGACTTGGATACGTTCAGGTTCGACTTCATTTTTACCAATACACTCTAAAATGGATGGACCTATTAAATCACAAGTTAAAAACTCTTGCAATCCTTCACTAGTAAGACGATCCCTCACAGTTCTCTCAAAAAGGAAGATGGGAGCATGGGGGATATTAGAACTTTTGTATAAGGGTGGCGAACGAGAAATATGATCATATCCATAAATGCGTGCAACTTCTTCAATTAAATCAATTTCATGCAAAAGATCTACACGATAGGTCGGTACAGTCACGTTGAATTGATGATGACCATCCCAACTATAGGTAAAACCTAGGCGTTTGAATAGCGCTTCGACCTCACTGACACCTAAATTAATCCCTAATAGGTGATTAATGCGCGTTAAACGGCAAGGAATCACTAACTCAGGAAAAGCTTGTTTTTTTATATCTAATGCATTTTGTGCAACTTTGCCATGGGCTAGTTGCTGGATCAACATAGCGGCTCGATCGAGGGCCCAAAGCACAGCATTAGGATCTGCTCCCCTCTCAAAACGTTTAGAAGAGTCCGTTTGCAAAGCTAAGCGCTTGCTTGTTTTACGAACGGCCTGAGGTTTAAAGTAAGCAGCTTCAAGAAGAATATTTTGAGTTGTTGGTGTGACTTCAGAGTTTTTTCCACCCATGACCCCCGCAATAGCTATAGCTTTTTGCTCATCGCAGATGAGAAGATCATCACGAGTCAATACCCTGGGTTTATCATCGAGAGTGATGAAATTTTCCCCGTCTCTTGCAGTTCGGACAATGATTTTTTGACCGCTAATGGAATCATAATCAAAAGCATGCAGAGGCTGTCCCATCTCATGAAAAACGTAGTTTGTAATATCTACTACATTGTTAACAGTCCGAATACCGATAGCTTTTAGCCTCTGAACGAGCCATTCTGGAGAGGGTCCTACAGAAACGTCTTTGATAACACGGCATGTATAGCGAGGACATTTCTCCACATCCTGAACATCGATATGAATAAGTCCAGATGTGTGTAATAACTGATCTTCCTGAATATTAATAGCAGGCAAAATAGCTAAGGAACCCGTCGCAGCAGATAATTCTCTTGCCACACCCAAGGCAGAGTTACAGTGCCCAAGGTTGGGCGTCAGGCCAATTTCAAAGACAACATCAGAAAAGTGAGAGGCTAAATCTAATCCCACTTTCATTTCTTGAGCGAACTCAATAATTCCTTCTTGTTCGGTGTCAGCTAGTCCAATCTCATCTGCCGCACACAACATTCCCGATGATTCTACACCGCGCAATTTAGATTTTTTTATTTTAAATTTTTGTCCCTGATCATCTGTCAAGACAGCACCCACACGAGCTAAGGCAGTTTTAACACCTGGACGGCAGTTTGACGCTCCACACACCACTTGAAAAGTTTCTAGACCATCCGTAACTTGAGCGACACAGAGTTTATCTGCATCAGGATGCTTTTCCACATTCAATACTTCTCCGACCACCACGCCTTCAAATCCACCTGAAATTCTCTGAATACTATCCACCTCCAACCCTGCAGAGGTTAAAATTTTTGCAATCTCTTCAGGACAAAGATCGATTTGAATATAGTCTTTTAGCCAGTTTAATGAAATTTTCATAATTCTTTTTTTTGTGTAACAATTTGCATGAATATTAAGAAATAGGATACAGAATTTTGAATAGAAAACAAGAAAGAACAATAGAACATTAGTTTATTGAGGTATAAAGAACTGCTCTTAGAATTTGAATTGTTGGCTACAAAGCAAAGTAAGATCCCACATTAAGTGCGTGTGGAATGTAGAATAGAAAGCTGGACGTCGGTTGATTCTCCCAAATCCAACAAAGTAGGTAGATCCGGATTATCATCCATATAAATATTTAATGTGCGCGCCATGCGTATACGCGCCTCCTCCGGCAAATCTTGTAAAGTATTAACGATTAACGCAGCTAGTACAGTCGCATGAGGATTATTAAGCTGTCCGGGATTAGCAAGAAGAGAGATAAAGTCTTGGGCCGTGATACTACTCCAATTCTCTTTTGCTAACCGCATCTCTTTAAAAAGAGCAGCTAGAGCAGAGGAAAGGAGCATCACCTGAATTTGATTAGCTAAGACCTTTTTGTCCCCTTCATTTAAATTGGCTGCAGAAGGGAGTTTGTCTACAATAGTCATTAAATATCCACTTAAAACGCCATCCAAAGCCCACAGACTCAACTGTGAAGCTAATTTATTAGTGATAACACTTTTTTGATCCGCTCCCCCTGCCGCTTTTTGAAGAGCTTCGGCCGCTTGAGTCCCAAAAATTGCATGCAGAAAAATACTACTAATGGAAAAGAACAATCCCCCGATAAAATGAATTTCTTTATAAAGAGGATTGAGTTCTTTTTGTTTCTCTTCTTCTCTTTTTTCATCGGCAATTTTTTTCAAGCTTTCTGACCAACTATCCAGAATGCTGAGACAAATTTTATCCATGGCTAAGCGAGTAATCGCTTCGATGTTATTAGGATCAGGCGGCGTCAACATGGGAAAAGCCATAGGAGGCAAATAAAGAGCTGCTACCACTGAACTTGCTCTTTCGATAGAATCTTTGCTCGTTGATGCAGTGGGACTTGTAGAGGATTCTGTGGAAGAAACAGAGGTAGGCTGATAGACGGGCTGTGCCCCAGATCCTAGATTAAGATTGGATAAATCTTGACTCATACAACACATCCTTGTTGGAGATGGTTTATATTTATTATAGCAGGTTTTAGATTATTAATACAGAGTAGAAGTGTCAACAATTCAGACCCAAATCTTTGTGGGCCACCCTACATGTCACAGGTTAAGAGACTATTCTTCCAAGAAGCTTGCAAAAGTTTTTATTAAAGATTAGCATAGATGGCGAAGAGACTATAAACGTGGATTTTAAATTAAGCAGATTACAAAACGTTTCTTCAATAAAAGTTCAAAAACGGAATTATTTATGTCAGAAGATTCACATTTTACAGGGAAAACGCCCGTCAGACATGTGGCCGAAAAACTCGCAGAAGGAAAACTATCCGCGGCTGAAGTTCATGGAGCTGAATTACCAGGCTATTTGTCTGCTGGCACAGACGCTGCGCGCGAGACAGCTGTGGTCCTTCTCTTGCTTAGCGCCATTATGGTTTCCGCTCCTATCCCTCCTCATCACTGGACCCTCCTTCTTTTGATATTTTCTCTAGGCTTAGTCATTTGGAAATTTGGTCGCAGCGCTTGGCTGGGGTGGTCTCGCATTGAAAGACTTCATCGCGTGGTCAAGCAAGAGAAATGGGAAATTGAACATAACCGTGAACAAGAAAAGTATGAATTAAAAGAACTCTATGCAGCCAAAGGATTTGAGGGAAAGCTTCTAGAACAAGTCGTAGATGTCCTGATGGCGGATGGAGATAGACTTTTAAAAGTCATGGTTGAAGAAGAATTAGGTTTAAAATTAGAATCCTATGAACACCCCTTAAAACAAGCCTGTGGAGCAGGAATAGGTGCAATCATTGCAGTTTGCACAATTCTTTTATGCCAATGGATCAATCCTCATTATGGCGTCATGATTGGTGCCTTTACAATCATTGCAGGAGCTTCTACACTTTCGGCTAACTATGAAGAAAATCGTGTCATCCCAGCCGTCATATGGACTACCGGCTTAGCCATTTTGGCCTATACTTGGGTCTACTTTCTCTATGATTTTTTCTTTAAAGGTTAATATCCATGACATCCATAGACTCTTCTAATGAACCCTTCGGAGAATTTTTTGAGCTTGACTCACCCGAAACGACGAGCCCTTTTATAAAAAAATCTAGTCGAAATTGGGGGGTTAACCTAACTCTTCGAGCCTCAATTGTAGCCGCTCTCCTTCTTGCCGTTGCCTTTGCTCTCTCTTGGTACAAAAACCTACTTCCGCTCTCAAATTTATGCCTTGTCATGGTGTACTTCCTCGCTGGCATACCCGCACTCATTGAATCTTTTGAAGATCTTTTGGATTTAGACATAAATATCGATATTTTAATGACCCTAGCAGCCTTCTCTTCTGTCTTAATTGGTAGCGGAATGGAAGGAGGCTTATTGCTCGTCCTATTTGCCCTATCTGGAGCCATGGAGGATGCAGTTACGGAAAAAGCCAAAAGTGCTATCAGTAGCCTGCACAAACTCTCTCCCACAAGAGCTAGCGTGCTCCAAGAAGATGGGACATTGATCGAACGTTCCTTGCCAGAAATTGCGGTCGGGGAAAAAATTCTTGTCAAGTCCGGACAGGTAGTACCGCTTGATGGCCAAGTCCTCGAAGGAATTTCATCTGTCAATCTCGTGCACTTGACAGGCGAAAATTTTCCTGTGACAAAGAGAGTGGGTGATGAAGTAGCTGCGGGCGCATTAAATCTTGAAGGCGCCCTAGTTTTAGTAGTTTCTAGAACCAGTTCCGACTCGACCCTCTCTAAAATCATTCAATTAGTGACTGAGGCACAAGATGCAAGACCAAAACTGCAACGCTGGTTTGATAAGTTTAGTAGAACTTATGCCATCAGCATTATATGCCTATCAGCCTTTTTTGCGCTCATTTTTCCCTGGCTCTTACACATCCCCTTTTTAGGTTATGAGGGCTCTCTTTATAGAGCATTGGCGTTTCTTATTGCAGCTTCTCCTTGTGCACTCATCATCGCCATGCCGATTGCCTATTTAAGCGCGATAGGGGCTTGTGCCAGAAGAGGAATTCTCCTGAAAGGAGGCATGATTCTTGATGCACTTTCTCATTGTAAAGCGATTGCCTTTGATAAAACAGGTACATTAACAACTGGTGAGCTAACATGTGCAGCCATTGAACCTTTAGACCATGCATTTTCGTCTGAGACGGCTCTTAGCATTGCCTTTGCTTTGGAAAAAAATGCTGTTCATCCCATTGCAAATGCCATTTTGAAACAGGCAGAAAGCTCTCAAATCTTACCTTGTGAACTTAAAGAATTTAAGGCCATTCCTGGAAGTGGTCTTCAAGGAATGGCTTCTTTGCCCGCGGGCGATTTCCCGGTCTCCATCGGAAATCCACAGTTTATTGCCAACCAATTACCTCCAGAGCAAGCCCAAAAACTTTTAGATAAATGCCAGCTTCTGCAAACCCAAGGAGAATTAGTTTCCCCTCTACTAGTAGGTGAACAAGTCATTTTATTCCGTTTTCTAGACACAATTAGAGAAAATGTAAAACCGACTCTCTTCAACCTAGGAGAGAAGATGGGTCTAAAAATGGTCATGCTTACTGGAGATCATCAATACAGTGCTGAAAGAATTGCGAAAGCCCTGGGAATATCCACCTTTTTTGCCAATTTAAAACCTGATGACAAATTGTCACATGTCAGCCAACTTGCAGATCGCGAGGGCTTAGCGATGGTAGGAGATGGAATCAACGATGCCCCTGCTCTAGCACGCGCGACTGTGGGTATTTGCATGGGAAAAGTAGGCTCAACGACAGCCGTAGAAGCAGCTGATATCGTCTTACTCCAAGATAATATTGAACGCTTAGACTGGTTGTTTGCCAAAGCTAAAAAAACTCAATCCATTGTAAAACAAAATCTTACACTTTCAATCGCCGCTATTTTTATCGCGACGATCCCTTCTTTAGCAGGTTTTATCCCCCTATGGCTTGCTGTTCTATTACACGAGGGAGGAACAGTCCTCGTGGGCCTTAATGGTTTACGTCTTCTCCGCAGCCATTAACCTATGTTCTCGAGAAAAGCTTTCTAAAGTTCTAGATCTCCATTTATTAAGTTCATTTGTGCATAAAATATAAAGGATATGATAAAGAAAAGTGCGATCGCCCAAAGGGGATGCATCGCCGTTTTCAGTTCAATCTATAGGAGAATTTATGGCTAAAGGAACAGAGAAAGTGAAAATCGACGGGAATTTGACAGCCGCAATTGAAAAAGAATCAAAAAAGTTTCAAGAAAATTACCTTTGGTTAGAACAATCCATGCCCTCCAATTTCTTTGCCGAAGTCGGTCAAGAGAATGCCATGCTTATTACCCATAGTTTGATGGGTTTCCACCTACAAGACTTCTTCTCTACTATCCATTTGAAGGGTGCCGCTATTGTCATGTGTCTAGATAGTGCAGACGCCGATTTGAAAATTTTAAAAAATTACTCATTCTATGGTATTAAGAACTATGAAACCTTTGTTTCAAACTCCCCTCCCCCTCTACCAGGAATCACAGCCTTTCTTCGTATCGCTACAATTTATTTTACTGAGGAATCGGACAATAAAGAAAAACCTCTACCCGCGGAAACAAAAGAATTGTTGCATCAGATGGTCAAAGAACGCAATCCTGCTCTCAACGAAAAGGAGTTTGAGAAACTCATTAGCGGGATCAGTCATCGTTTTCTACGTTCGTTACCCTTTGACCGATTAATGTTGGCCATTGAAATGTTTTTTCGCGCGCAAACACGTGACAATTGTCAATATGAACTTCACCGTAATCAGAATTGGAAAAAAGATGGCACCGCTTCGCTACACATCACACTCGCCTGGCGAAACGTCCCGAAATATAACTTTCTTTATAGACTCGCGCGCACAATCCACCGCCACGGACTAATTATGAAAAGAGTCAATGCCACCTACATTGACCCTTTGAGCCGACACTCTGTACTCATTATGGCACTAGAACTAAGCGGTCCAGGCACAAAAGCGGCCTGGGAAGTTGCTGACATCCACGATTTTTTACGTGAACTTGTGACAGGAAAATATTTCTCCAGCTTTGATCGTATCGATGACCAACTCGTGAGTAAAGGGGTCATTTCTGGCAATATGGGGAATTTATTAAGAAGCATGGTGTATTTTATTCATCAAGCCTTAGTCAATTTAGACGTCAATTTATACACCATCGAAAATATAGAAGAAGCTTTATGCCGCCATCCAGAACTCACGGCCAAAATCTGTGAAGCCTTCAGAGCTAAATTTGATCCCTCCCGGCATAAGTATAGTGAGTATGAGGAAATCAGAGAAAAATTCCTCCAAGATTTAAGCCATTTAGATACAGGGCAAATTGATTTTGATACACGTCGCAAAAACGTCCTTTATCAAGCCATGAATATGGTCCATTACACTCTTAAAACCAATTTTTATAGAACCAATTTTACAGCGCTATCTTTTAGACTTAACCCTCAGTATTTAGATCATATCCCTTTCGAACGCGAAAAAAAATTCCCCGTACTACCCTACGGAATTTTTTTTATGAAAGGGATGCATTTTTTTGGTTTTCATATTCGGTTTAAAGACCTCTCAAGGGGAGGCTTAAGAACAGTCCTCCCCGAACACCCTGAATTTGAAACAGTGGAAAGAAATAGTGTATTTACCGAATGCTATAATTTAGCTTATACGCAACACATGAAAAACAAAGATATTCCAGAAGGTGGTTCTAAAGGGATTATCTTCCTTAAATCCTTTGAACGAGCAGATTCTGAAGTAGCCATTATAGAAAAAGAACTTGAGAATTCTAAGTATGATCCAGCAGAAATTCAAATGAAAATTGAAAATTATAAGATCGAGCAAAAAACGGAACACCTTTACCAGGCGCAACGCTCCTTTGTAGAAAGCTTGATTACGATCGTTAATTGTGACCCTGATGGGACCATTCGCGCTAAAAACATCGTAGATTATTGGAAACGACCTGAATACTTATACTTAGGTCCAGATGAGAATATGCATGATGCAATGATCAAATGGATTGCGGATTTCAGCGCTAAGTATAACTACAAACCCGGCAGCTCTTTCATGTCAAGTAAGCCTAAAGTAGGGATTAACCATAAACAATATGGAGTCACTTCTCTTGGAATCAACGTCTACATGGAAGAAGTATTAAAATATCTGGGGATCAACCCTCAAACGGATACATTCAGCTTAAAAATGTCAGGAGGACCTGATGGAGATGTGGCGGGAAATCAAATCTATAACCTCTATCGGTTCTACCCTAAAACAGCCAAACTATTAGCTCTTACAGATGTTTCAGGTACGATAAATGATCCAGAAGGCTTAGACTTAGCGACCCTCGCTGAGCTTTTTAAGCTAGGAAAAGGAATTAAAGATTATCCCCCAGAACTTCTTCATGCCGGAGGTTTTTTATTAGACAAAAGCATGAAACGTAGCCCCACACCGTTTGTACAACAAACGCTTTGTTGGCGTCATGTAGGTGGTCAACTACGACAAGATTGGATCTCGGGCAGTGAAATGAATTACCTTTTGCGCAGCAATGTACATCAAACAGTCACAGATATTTTTATCCCCTCAGGCGGACGCCCCCGCACGCTTAATGAAAATAATTATGAAGAGTTTTTAGACGATAAAGGCAAACCTACCGCGCGTGCCATTGTAGAAGGAGCCAATTTATATTTAACTGCAGGAGCTAGACGTGAACTAGAAAAATTAGGGGTTTTAATCATCAAGGACAGTTCTGCTAATAAAGGCGGCGTTATTTGTTCCTCGTTTGAAGTTTTGAGTGGTCTGACTTTAGGAGACCAATTATTCTTTGAGAACAAAAACCAAATTGTAGATGAAATTCTTGTCAGGATCAAACATTGTGCACTTCTTGAAGCAAGACTGCTTTTAAAGACCCACAAAGAAACAGGGCAATTTTTAACAGATATCTCAAATCAAATTTCCAATCATATCAACCAGTTTACGTATCATTTACTCGATTATTTAGACAAAACCTCTCTTTCAAAAGATTCTGCAGACCCCTCAATGAAATGTTTTTTAGATTACTGCCTTCCTCTTCTGCGTACCTACTTTCAGGATTATCTGCTCAAAGAAATACCCGAGCATCACAAAAAGGCAATTATAGCTTGCCACATTGCCTCTAACCTCGTTTATAAAAAAGGACTTTCATGGTCACCCACAGTCGTCGACATCTTTCCTGTTTTGATTGCACAGTACGATTAAAAAGATGTTTACATCTTTAACTTAATCTTGAAATTATAAACTTAATTTAATACTTTAAATTTAAAATTTAAGACTAAAGGAGCTCATGATGGGTGGAATTACAGTGAACGAACAGGGTCCACTAAAGAATCATACAATCCATATACAAGAAAATGCGTTAAAGGCTTTCAACGGCAGAAAAGTTACCTTAGTGTTACTGAGCGCCGCAGTGGGCCTTTCTTTAATAGCTACGGCAGTCGCCGCCGTCTTTACGGCTTATATAGTCACCTTATGCACGGCAGCAGTATTTGCTCTTACACTCGCCTCTTTAATTGTCCTCGCTCGTGTAAAACTCAATCCAATCGGTAAATTCCCTATTCATTTGAAAACACAAATAGAAGAAACCCATTCTGAAGATTTAAAACAACGTCCAATGGCAGATCTAGAAGTAGTGAGCGTTTAATTGTATTCTCCTTGCTAATCGAAAAAACTATACTTTGGCTATGTTTTTACATGGCCTTTTTTTATAACTATCGATTTCGCGCCCCCATGCATATCTTCAGGTTTGATGAAAAACTTACTCTTTCTACAGGCTCTTCGTGCAAGCAAAGATCTTTGCCAAAAACTCCCTAATAGATTAAAATCTTTGAACTTAAGAATACGTTAAACTTTAATAAAACCTATCTGTGCATAGGATTCGCCCTATGAAATGCTGCATTTTCAAAGTCAAAGAACTTCCACAAAAAATTTCTTCCTACATCCCCCGGGGAAAATTGTGTAACCGACGAGTCGTTGCTATAACACTTTTTAGCATAGGACTTGCCGCTTTGATAGTTAGTGTGGTTACCACAGCTCTGCTCGTATCCAACACATGTGCCCTTATATTTGCAAGTATGGGCGCAGTTTCAGCTGCAGGAGCATTAATTATTTTGATGGTAAAGTCAAGAATTGAAGAAAATGATCTTCAGAATGAACTTCTTTCCTTAAATCAAAAGTTAAAGAGTCTTATAAAAGAGAGGTCTGAGATCGATCAAAAGATAAACAAGTCAAAAAGAGAATTAATAAAATTAAAAAACGAATTAGTTCACTACCAAATAATCCTGCATAAAGTAGAGATAAGAAATCTTTAGCAAGTGACCAAATTTCGGTTTCTTGGACATTAATTTCAGTAGATATTTATTTAAAAACAATCCTATCTATATAACTTTCAAGATTTACACATCGAAATTTCAACAATTATTCTTGTCAAAATGCATATAATTTTATAAATTAAATGCTTATTTAAACATCCATATTAACAAGGAGATGTATAATGAGTAGTTTTATTAACACGGTTGCTTCCTCTAAACTTTTACAGATGCCACAAGATATCGCGAAGTCAACAGCCCAGAAGGGACATTTAGACGGTCGTAAAGTGACTGTTATTGTTTTTTCCTCAATAGCACTAGCCACAGTCACTGCCGCTTGTGTAGTCGCTGCTCTCAAAATTTCCTTATTTATTGCCGCCGCCCTTTTAGCAGCTGCAGTCGTTTCAAGCATCGTGACCCTCATTGCAGCCTCTAAAATCAAGACATCCAATCATTCAGAGAAACAGGCCCATACTAGAGAAGTTGAAAAACTCAATCAAAAAATTGTTGAGTTAGAAGGCACAGTGGCTAAACAAAAACAAGATTTAGACAATCAGCCTAAGGCATCGACCCCTCCTGCCGCAACAATAGATAAAGAGCAACTCACGAAGCTAGAAGATGAAGTCAAAGCGCTTAAAAAGGACCTGTCGGAAAAAACAGATGAGTTAAATCAACTAAAAAGCCTTCCTGATCAAAAACAACGCATCGCTGACCTAGAAAACCAAGTTAAAGGTCTCCAAGATGATTTAAAAAGCAAAGATGATAATCTTAATCAGTTAAAAGCAGATCTGCAAAAAGCACAAGCTGCTAATAACAACAAAAATTCTCCAGCAAAACCCCAGTCTCCAAGAACAAGCACCACAGTAAAAAATCTTAATGATGCAGCATTAACTAAATTCAATGCTTTAAAAGGTGAATACGATAAATTAGTAAAAGATCACACAACTCAACAGCAATCCATGCAAAAACTTGTAGATGAAAAAGCTCAGCTTGAAAAAGCCAAACAAGAGGCAGAAAATAAAATAGAAAAACTACAAAGCGAAAAACAAGAGGCCGTTGATAAACTTACAAAGCAACTAAAAACTCTTGAAGATTCTTTAGTAGCACAAAAACAAATCCTTAAATCTGAAGAAACTAATAAGGATAATATATTAAAACTAAAGAGTGAAATTGAAGAACTTAAAGCAGATCATGAAAAACAATTAAAAGCTTTAGTTGAAGAAAAAAAATTATTAGAAGAGCAGTTAGACAATCTTAAGCAACAACAAGCAGAATCTGAAAAGCTAAAAAACGATCCAGAAAACAAAACTTATTCGCCTATCCCAGTTCACCACCATCCATTGGAAAGAAAAACCAAGGAAGTTACATTCGTACTTCCTCCAAATAATTTAAGTTTATCAACACCCCTTAAACCCGAAGAACTTGTAAGTCTCAGACAAGACGCAGAGAAATGGACATTAATAGGCCAAAAACAGCCACTTGAAGACCAAATTTCAATTCTTGGTGATCTTTTAAAATCCAAGCTTCCCGCGTCAGTAAAATCTATTTTTGAGACAGAAAAAAAATCTCTAGAAAAAAGAATATCTGAAATTACACCTGTGAATATGGGAGAAGAAGAAACTGAACAACAATTAATGAAACAAAGAGATTTTTGGAAAGGCAGATGTCAGTTAGAATCAATTAATTCACAAATAGTGCTAATTACAAGCTTGACGAAACAAATTGAATCGTTATCGTTAAACGGTAAATTTTCAAAGAAAAAAGATTTAGATCGTCTTAATGCTCTCATTAGTGATCTAAACAGCAGGAAGGATAAATTACAAAAATTATTATCCTAGTAAAACAGCTAGAAGGATGATCTAAAAAAGAGTTATTGTCGCAGTAAAATCACTGTCTAGGCAGCAATTTAGCCTGCCTAGACAGACTTTCTTACAGTCAAAGTCTGTTTCAGCCTCATGCTTAAAATATTTTATTTAAAAAAATTTTAAGTCCAACACCTCGCTCTTATTAAAATAAATATTTTATTTATTCCAATAACACAATTTTATTGTTGTAATGATGTATTTTTCACTTGTCAAAAATTACAAATATAATTTACAAACATTTCGTTTTTTTAAATTATTTACACTGGAGATGAAAAATGACGCACGAAATCTTAAGAATCGCGCAAAATGCTTTGGACATCGATAAACCTAATCATCAAGTCACCCCTGTCAAATTCGGACTTTTGAATGGACGCAAAATCGCTACTATTGCTTTGCTGGGAGTCACGACAGGCTTAGCTGTAGCTGCAGCTGCCACGGCTATCGTCTTTGCCTCAACCCCCTTAGCCATTGCAGCAGGAACTTTTGCAATCGTGAGTGCGATTGAAATAGCGATTGTAGCGCGTACAGATATTTCAAAAGAAGCCTTCCATCTCATAAAAAGCTTATATCAAAAAATTAAAGAGATCTTTGAAAAAAACCAAAAGTTAAGTCAAGAGCTAGAAACCCTTAAAAACTCCCCTGCTCCTATCGTCTCTTTAGAAAGTGATACTAAACGTATTCAGGAACTAGAAAAACAGGTAGATGAACTCAATCGTGAAAAACAGCAATCTACAACCCTACCACTGACAACTGACGCGTTCGAACAACAAATCCAAGATCAAAAGAATGAAATCGAAAAATTGAAAAAAGAAATTGATGAAAACACAAGTAATAAAATTCAATTCTTAGATGATTTGAATAATCAAAATGCTTCTTTTGCTGATATCGTTAGCGATTTAGAACTAAAAATTAAAGATCTTGAGCAAAAATTGGAGGAAGTGTCAATCCAAACAGTAAATAAAAAAGAACTTGTGACACACAATAAATTTACAAACCAGGTTGATATAGACGCCGATGCATCTGGGTTAACAGAGAATCTTAAGGAAACAATAAAAGCACAGAAAATTGAAATTGATCAATTAAAATCTAAACTAACTAATTTTGAATCAACGGTTTTTACAAAATCTAAAATTGAAGAGACGAAAAAATTATTAGAAACTAAAAATAATTTATTAGAAGAAACAAAAAATGAGCTAAAAGACAAATATAGTTCCTTAGAGAAGAAATATAAAAAACTTCAAGGGTATATGGCTAAACTAGACAAACTTATTGATCAGCTTCCTATAAAAATAGCAGAAAAATTTAATGATGAAGAATCAAAGAAATTAATCCTCCAATCAGCAAAAAACTATTTGGAAGAAAGTAAAAATTCTGCGGCACCCGTAAAAGAACCTACTTCGACGAATAAATAATAAATCACAACAACAATTTAAAATTTAATCATTATATTAAGGAGAACCATGACCGCTATAAATCATGTAAAAAATTATTTTGCCGATCAAACTTTGCCTGTAAAATTATGTCTAATTGGTGGCTTTGTTGCAGGAACAACATTGACAGCTCTTGCTGTCCATATCATTTCAAAAATTAGATCTAGTGGTGAAAGTCAAAAAATAAACAATAAAAATGTAATTGAAATCAAAACTGAAGACTTAAAAGAACTTATTTCGCAAGCAGTCGCTGATCATAACAAAAAAAAAGAAGAGGAAGAAACAGCTAGGCTTTTAAATAATTCGTTTTCAAGTGCATCTTGTCCATCCACCCCTACTAATAAATCCTCAATTTACGATAGCCCTCAACGTGATTTAGGCGTGCTAGTTTATAATAGATATCTTCATGGAAACGAAAAGTACTTAAGGGCAATAGAAATAGAACAGTTACATAAACAAATTCAAAAGCTTACTCAAGAGAACGCAGAGCTAAAAAAGAACTCTTGGGATTATTCCTCTACTAGCAATTCACAACAGCAAACTCCTGCAAAGGAATATATGCATGGAGCCCACACACCTCAAGAGTCCTCTACTCCTGCAAAAGAATTTTTCTCTCCTTCAGTCTTGGAAAAAAAGTACGGGAGTCTCTAAATATAAATATAATTTTAGCACTCAAAAACATTGAGTGCTAAAATTTATTTGCCTATAAAATCCTCATTATTTTATA
The DNA here is from genome assembly GCA_001897225.1 of Chlamydiales bacterium 38-26. GTDB lineage: Bacteria > Chlamydiota > Chlamydiia > Chlamydiales > Parachlamydiaceae > Neochlamydia. The sequence goes on along the minus strand of MKSK01000005.1, from coordinate 258,467 downwards.
TTAGATTATGTACGGGATAGGAGGAAATCTTGAAAGCTTTAAAGCCGATCATCAAAAAGTCAGCAAAGCACACGCGTGAGCGCCAAGTTTTAATGGGCCTGATAGAACTCTATCTTAAAACGGGTAAGCCCATCGGATCCAACACACTCAAAGACTTTAACTTTGAGGAACTTAGCTCTGCAACTATACGAAACTACTTTGTGCGTCTGGAAGAAGAGGGGTACCTCTCGCAACAACACACTTCCGGAGGACGTATCCCTACGCCCCTAGCTTTTCGCCTGTATGCGCAAGAATATGCTCAAGAAAGTACCATCTCAGAAACTCACCAAGCGGAGATCAAGAAACTTAAGGATCGAGAAACAAAAGAACTCGCCTCCTATTTAGCGGAAGCCGCTGAGCTGCTCAGTCAGTTGACAAATACTGCTATTTTCCTCTCTGCGCCCCGCTTTGACCATGATTATATTACAGAGGTTAAATTAGTTTCCGTAGACCACCAACGTTGTGTTTGCATAATGCTCACAAGCTTTGGGGTGATTGAAACTGAAGTCTTGCACATAGATAAAAAACTAAGTTCCTTCTCTTTAAAACGTATAGAGGCTTATTTTCAATGGCGACTCAACCTGATGCAAAGAGAAGACGAAAACGCGCTTAAACCTGAAAATTTAACTCCTGAAGAAGAGCGGTTAGCTCATCAATTTTATAACGAAATTATGATGAGATATATAGTTCGCTATGCCAATTTTACAGATGAAGATATCTATCGCACCGGATTTTCTAAACTTTTGGCCTATCCTGAATTACAAGATGTTTCTACATTGACTAACTGCCTATCCCTGTTTGAAAATGTACATTCCATTCGACTTTTACTGAAAGAATGCAGTAAAAAAGATCAATTAAGATTTTGGATAGGTTCTGATCTCCATGCATTTTCCGAGGGATCTCGGGATTGCGCTGTCATTACAGTCCCCTATTCGATTAATAGGCAGTGTGTAGGAGCGATCGGCCTTTTAGGTCCCGTACGTATGCCTTATCGCCAATTATTTGGATTATTACATCATTTTTCTGAATGTATTAGCGAAACACTGACACGCAGTATTTACAAATTTAAAATTGCATTTCGACAACCACAACGAGATGCGCATAGCACGCCAATAGATGATTCTCATTCACATCTAATGCTGATTGAGCATGATCGTCAAGCAACACAAGAGGAGTTTAATAATGACCAGTAATGGCAAAAATAACCAAGAGCATGAAGAGCTCCAGAATCCGCAGGAAGAAGCTCCCAAAGAGAAGGAAGCAGCTGCTGCTTGCGAATCGAATAAACACATCACAATCAATGCATGTGAATGGGAGCATCTTAAAAAAGAAGCTCACGAATTTAAAGATAAATACCTACGTTCTATTGCTGAATCCGAAAATCTCAGAAAACGCTTACATAAAGAGCGTCATGATATGACACAAATGGCTGTTCAGAGTGTTGTGGTAGATTTTCTAAATCCCATAGACCACATGGAAAACGCCCTTTCATATACAGACAACATGTCTGATGAGGTAAAAAACTGGGCGATCGGGTTCAAAATGATTCTTAATCAATTTAAGGAAGTTTTGGCGAATAATGATGTACATCCATTTAAATCGCTAGGAACTCCCTTTGATCCACACCAACATGAAGCTGTCGAGATGATAGAAACGCAGGATGTTTCTCCGGGGTTGGTAATGGAGGAAAATATAAAAGGTTATAAGATGGGCAGTAAAATCATACGCCCAGCCAGGGTGAAGGTCTCCAAAAAACCCGCCCCAAAAACTGAAGCGCCCTCTGAAAAGGGAGAAAATCAACCCGAAACCACATCCAATAATTAAAATTTATAAATAAGGAGTTTTGGCTATGAGTCAAAAAAAATCAAAAATAATAGGTATCGATTTAGGAACTACCAACTCCTGCGTAGCAGTGATGGAAGGTGGTACACCCAAAGTAATCCCCAACGCCGAAGGTACTCGTACAACGCCATCCGTAGTCGCTTACAAAGGGAACGAGCGTATCGTTGGGATTCCTGCCAAACGCCAAGCAATTACCAATCCAGAAAACACCATCACTTCCTCCAAGCGTTTTATTGGACGTAAATATGATGAAGTCATCTCTGAAATAAAAACAGTCCCTTATAAAGTCACCAAAAATGCAAACGGGGATGCTGTATTCGAAGTTTTAGGCGGAAAAATTGTTACACCTGAAGAAGTGGGTGCGCAGATTCTTATTAAAATGAAAGAAACTGCAGAAGCGTACTTGGGTGAAAAAGTCACAGAGGCTGTGATTACAGTGCCTGCGTACTTTAACGATTCCCAAAGACAGTCAACCAAAGATGCTGGACGTATTGCAGGACTTGACGTTAAGCGTATTATTCCTGAGCCCACAGCGGCAGCGCTAGCTTATGGTTTAGATAAAGAAAAAACAGATAAAAAAATCGCTGTATTCGACTTAGGCGGTGGAACATTTGATATTTCCATTCTAGAGATCGGAGATGGAGTCTTTGAGGTATTAGCCACCAACGGTGACACACATTTGGGAGGCGATGATTTTGACAATGAGATTTTAAAATGGATCCTCGAGTCATTTAAACAAGAAACAGGTATTGATTTACATCATGACAAGATGGCTCTACAGCGTCTCCGCGATGCTGCAGAAAAGGCCAAAATTGAACTCTCAGGAACCCAATCGACCGAAATCAACCAACCCTTCATTACCATGGATGCCAGTGGACCTAAGCACTTATCCATGACACTAACAAGGGCCAAGTTAGAGAGCCTCACACATAATTTGATCGAGCGCACAAGAGAACCTTGTTTAAAAGCCCTCCAAGATGCTGGCTTGAAAAAAGAAGACATTAACGAAGTGATTCTTGTGGGTGGGATGACACGTATGCCTGCCGTGCAAGAAATAGTCAAAGCTATCTTTGGTAAAGAAGGACATAAAGGCGTAAACCCTGATGAAGTGGTAGCCGTGGGCGCTGCAATTCAAGGGGGTGTATTAACAGGTGAAGTGAAAGATGTGCTTCTCTTGGATGTAACACCTCTAACACTAGGGATTGAAACAATGGGTGGTGTAATGACTCCCCTCGTCGAACGTAATACCACCATTCCAACGCAGAAGAAACAGATCTTCTCTACTGCAGCCGATAATCAACCAGCGGTGACCATTCGTGTTCTGCAAGGAGAACGTAAGATGGCTAACGACAACCGGGAGATTGGACGCTTTGACTTAAGTGATATCCCTCCTGCACCGCGAGGCATTCCTCAGATTGAGGTCGCCTTCGATATTGATGCTGACGGGATCTTGCATGTCTCTGCAAAAGATATTTCGAGCGGAAAAGAGCAAAAAATCCGTATTGAAGCTCAGTCCGGTTTACGAGAAGATGATATTCAGCGTATGTTGAAAGACGCTGAACTCCATGCAGAGGAAGATAAAAAACGTAAAGACGAAGTCGAAGTGCGTAATGAAGCTGACTCGTTAGCTTTCCGCGCAACAAAAGCACTTGATGAGTACAAAGACAAACTTCCAAAAGATATTGTTGATAATGTACAAAGCAAGATCGAAGGAGTCAAAAAAGCCTTAGAAGGTACTGACATCGAGCGTATCAAAACTGCTAAGCAAGAGCTAGAAAGTCATATGCAGCATATTGGGGAAGCAATGGCCAAAGCCGGTGCTACTGCACAACCTGGTGCTGGAGCCGAGCATGCCGGACAAGCTGGCGGTGGCGCAGGTTTTGCAGGCGGTCAGGAGCATCAAAGCCATCAGCAGCAGCCAAAAGGCGGCGATGATGACATTGAAGAGGCTGATGTAGAAATTATCGACGATAATAAGAAATAAGACTTTTTAGTCTTTTGCTTAAAGAGCCGGTGATCACCGGCTCTTTTTTTTCATCTGAAACAGATTCAATCAAATTCCTTTTAACAAATTTTCCGATAATCACTTCGGTGTTTATTGCTTAAGATCAAAGCAAATGTCATCCCTTCACCTATAATCATTTTGCTCTGCAAAATCTAACCTACACCCCTAAATCTTTGAGGCATCTTCGGCCGCAGTCAAGTTTTCTCAAAAAAATGTTGTCGATTCTTTAAGAATTACATCTGGATGCGACCAAGGAATAGCATGTCTTCTCACTGAATGCAGCCAGATAATAGATTTTATCTTCCACTTTTTTTAAAGGATCTCGATCCATTTAACCTCTATCCTGCAGATTAGAGTTTGAAGAGGAAAGAAAATGGAGGTGCCTTATTAACCTTGATAAAAGTCTTTTATTCAGGCGAAAGATCGACTTCAAGGAGAAATTTGATTCACAAGATGGCTATTCTTAAAACACAGTCTCTTTGTGATTTTGCTACGCTCAGAAGTTAAAGAAAAAATGGAAGTTTTTACGGTTAATTATCTGTCGTGCGGAGCCCAAAGCTCTACACGACAGGGGTCACTAAATAGGAGTTACCAGCTGATGAAGTGACCAAATATGCGACTTAGATCGTTAAAAGTCAGATAGAGAAATAGAGCAATGAGTAAAATAGCAAAAGGTAGGACTAATTTTTCAAGCATCTTTGGACTGATTTTTTTTCCAGTGATCATCTCTATCAGTGACATAACGATCGTGCCGCCATCCAATACGGGGATCGGTAACAAGTTTAAAATACCTAAGTTAAGGCTGATTGCTCCAATCCAAAAGAGAGCATCGCGCATGCTAACCATCCAGCTATCATGGACCACCTGCACAATACCAATCGGACCGCTCATCCATTTCGGATTAAGAGAGCCAGTCACTAAAGCTTTTAGAGTATTCCAAATCTCATCAAACACATTCATAAACATATCAGTCGGAATAGGATTATATCCCACTTTACGGTCTTGTACACTCGGTAGCCCTAACATGAGCTCTTTTTCTCGCACATTTAAAAGATTAAGCGCGCGAGCGCGAGCATCAGGATCTTCGATAGCTTCGAGTTGTTTTTTTTCATTCAGCATTTCCGCCGTTAACCAAGCCTGCTTTTCAGGAGATAGAAAAATTTCACTGCGTGTCTTAGGAACAACTGGGTTAAGAAGCACCAGATTTCCCACGTTCTTTAAAGGATGTTCTGTCCCGATACTTTTAACGAGTTCTTGAAGATCATTCCAGTTGATGTACTGATCAAAATTCTGATCCGCCTGCTGCCAAGAAAGTGTTTCTTCTAGCTTAGGGTCCCGTTGAACGATGATGTTTACAACGTGAGATTGTAAAAGTTTGAGAAGCTCAAAGGCACTATTTACAGGAATATTGTTCACAGCAATGATACGATCGCCTGTCTGCAGAGGTGTTTCGAGTTCTGAAAAAGGAAATTTAGGAAAAGCTTCCTCTTCATTTTCTTTATCGATAAATTTAATTTGATTTTCTACAACCGCTTGATTAGTCAGATTGTAAGGGAGTGTGTAGAGATCTTGCAATTTGACTTGATTTAAGTTGGCCGCATATTGCCAGTCTGTCAACTCTTCTTTTACATGCATGTCGTATTTAAGTTCTTTAACAGGAACTCGGGGAGCACGAGCGAAGAAATGTTGATTTCCACGTTTGATTGTTAATAATACGCGATTGTCATTAAGAAGATGACTAAGTTGCATGGAGGAGAAAATGATTTCACCATCGACCCACAGGATACGATCATTGTATTGAATTCCGCTGTCTTTTAAAGGTGAACCATCGGGTAGAGGATTTTCCCCACCATTAGGTAGCTTTCCATAAATTATATAATTTGCAGGTTGCAGCACGCCTGCAGTGAGAATCCCCTTTTCTAAGGAAGCTGGATGAGGATAGGTCTTTACTTGATAATCAAAAGGTGTTTTCAAGCCTGATTGATAAGAGACCTTTTCTCCTTTGATGTCCAAGGTTTGGTGGCCCATCATAGGAGCATATAGATGATCCTTTGAGGACTGATAAGCTTTGTTATCATAGGACCTAATTTCATCCCCAGGACGCACGCCATGAGCGTAAAGTTCAGACTTGGGGTCTACCCAGCCTAATTTAGTTGTATATTCACTAAAGTTTTTTTGACGACCACCGTCCACCCATAATAAGCTGAAAACTAGCAGCGCAAACAAGAGATTAACTAAAGGACCCATAAAGGCCACTTTGATGCGGTCGATGGGACGTTTGCTAAAAAAGCTATCAGGGATCGCATAGGGATCTTCATCCTTACTCAAATCTTGACCCGCGATTTTGACATAGCCTCCGAATAAAATCCAGCCAATCTGCCATTTAACACCATCGCGAACCCAGGAGATGATTGGCTTACCAAAGCCGATGGCAAAAGTCTCTACACGCATGCCTACACGACGTGCCATAAAGTAATGGCCCAGTTCGTGGATAAAGATCAAAAAGCTCAGCGCGAGAACAGCTAATAAGATATAGAAGAGGCTGAAGATCATGATTGACAAAACCTTTATTTTAACAAAATGAATAGTGAGAAATTGAAAGTATGCCAGAAAACTAGTAAAGTGGCCAACATTTTTAAACAAATCAGATAAATTATGCCAAAGGGATCACAATTTGGGTCTACAAGGTATTAACCTAATTTGGATTTTTTTAATTCTTTAGCTGCTTTAAAGATCTAAAAACTCCTCACTTAGATGATTAAATCAAAGCTGCTTCCCGGCGAGCCAGCGCATCAATTGCAAAGACATCTTCTAGAGATCCAATCTTTGCCGGCTGGTGCTTTTGCATCAGAGACTCAAGTTTAAATCCAATCTCTTGCCAACCCATTTGTTTATTGAGAAAGCGCTGCACCAGAACTTCATTGGCAGCGTTCATATAGCCAGGTAAACTTTCACGGTAGCGAATAGCTTCAAAAGCCAAACGTAAACATCTAAATCTTTCGTAATCAGGTGGATAAAACTGAAACTCATGCATTTTTGTAAAGTCAAATTTTTGCAAAAGTCCAGGCTGACGGTTAGGATAGGTCATGGCATATTGAATAGGTGTAATCATACTGGGATTCCCTAATTGAGCCATGATCGAGCCATCATTAAATTCAATCATGCTATGGATAAAACTTTGCGGATGGATCACCACATCGATTTGGTCTACTGGGACATCGAATAACCAGTGAGCTTCAATCACTTCAAGACCTTTGTTCATTAACGTAGAACAATCAATCGTCACCTTAGGACCCATTCGCCATGTGGGATGATTAAGTGCCTGTTCCACAGAAATTTGCTGCATTTGTTCGGCAGACCAGGTACGGAAAGGCCCCCCGGAGGCGGTAAGAATCATGCGATGAATTGTTTGGGGATTTTCGCCATTTAAACACTGAAAAAGTGCACTATGTTCACTATCAATAGGAATGATATCAACGCCTTTTTGTTTAGCAAGAGACATCACAAGCTCACCCCCAGAGACTAGGGACTCTTTATTCGCCAAGCCTACATTCTTCCCCGCTCGAATAGCGGCGACAGTGGGACCTAACCCTTTTGTGCCTGTCATGGCTGAGATCACCATTTGGGCGGGAGCATGCGTCGCAACAGCTAAGAGACCTTCATCACCAGCTACAACTTCAAAATAAGGAAGCCTTTTCTTCAATTCTAGCGCTTTTTCCTCATTATAAACAGCGATCAATTCAGGATGAAACTCTTTAGCCTGCTGTTCTAGTAAATCGATATTAGAATGAGCAGCGATCGCAGTCACACGAAATTGTTCCTTTAAATGTCTAGCCACATTAAGAACGTTCACACCTATGGACCCGGTGCTTCCTAAAAGAGCAATATTTTTCATCTGAGTTCCTTTTAATAGATCAGAGATTATAACTAAGGTTAAAAATAAAGCCAAAGGCAATTTGACAAAAAGAACCTTTTCAATCATGATCATATTCAACTTTAGACGTTACTCGTCTATTTAGGCGGTGGATATGAAAGAAGAAGCTATGAGCTATTTAGAAAACCATATCCCTGAACTTGCGGAATTAGCTGTGAAGCAAGCCTATTGGCAAACATTAGCAGCGGGTCTACCTGTATTAAAATGTGTGAGGAACTCTAGTAGAAACACACCCTGATGGTAGTCGAAAAATCATTAAATACATCACCCCTCCTCGCCCTGTCACACCCGGACATAAATCGAGATTGGATTTACAAGTCCTAGTGGATCGAGACAAAGTACGATAAAATCTAAAATCAGCTATGACTTGTTAGGAATCTACATAAATGCTGACAAGACTGAAAAAATAATGCGAGCGTCTAGATCCCTGGATTTATTAAAATTTCAAATTCCCTGCACAGCTGAAGAAATACTCTCCTTCTTTAATGAGTCTTCTCTTTTAAAAGAATCTGGTCTACTTAAGGATGTTTATAAATTAAATTTTTTACCACCAATCAAAATACATTTCTCAACTTAAAAAATCCTCATCTAACGATAACCCCCACTTTTTCGTACAAAGCCATCCAAAGACACGTTGATTTTCAAGCCCTTGATAAATGTTTCTTTTCAAAAAAAGCCTTATTCGCTTATACTGTCGCGCATAGCTTCTCAGTTTTTCATAAGATTGAGAAGGGGCAACTTATCATTAATTAATAAGGAGAAAGGGAATCACATGCCCACAATTAACCAACTTGTACGAAAACCCCGTACACCTAAGAAAAGACGTAGTAAGTCTCCTGCTTTGCTCAAATGTCCACAAAGACGTGGTGTTTGCTTACAGGTTAAAACAAAGACGCCTAAAAAGCCCAACTCAGCTTTACGTAAAGTAGCCTGGGTACGCCTCTCAACCGGTCAAGAAGTTATTGCTTACATCGGTGGTGAAGGTCATAACCTCCAAGAACACAGCATCGTACTCGTACGTGGCGGTCGTGTAAAAGACTTGCCAGGGGTTCGATATCACATCGTTCGTGGAACATTAGACTGCGCGGCAGTACAAAACCGTAAGAAGTCAAGATCGAAGTATGGCGCGAAGAAGCCCAAGTAACGCTAGAATACTCTAGGATGGGTATTTTGGCCCGTGATTCGCGCTCTCCATTTAGTTAGAACGCCAATCACGCGCAGGCTTTAGGATAATTATCCTTAAAAAGCCGGGTGAAGCATTCAGATCTTCGACAGAGACGGCCAAGAGCTGTCTACTAGCTATTAAAAAGAATGCATTAACGAAGAGGAAAAAATGTCAAGAAGACGTAGAGCAGAAAAAAGACACATTGACCCTGAGCCACTTTATGGCAGCGTTTTGCTCGCTAAATTTATCAATAAAGTGATGATTGGTGGTAAAAAATCTGTAGCTCGCAGAATTGTGTATAACGCGATTCAAAAATTTGCAAAGCGTGTGAAATCAGAAAATCCCCTAGAAGTATTTGAGCAAGCATTGGAAAATGCTAAGCCAGCTCTAGAGGTAAAATCCCGTCGTATCGGGGGCGCTACATACCAAGTGCCTATTGAAATCCCTGCCAACCGTCGTATTTCGATGGCGATGGGCTGGATTATCACGCACTCTCGCTCTAAAGCAGGTCGTTCTATGGAAGAAGGCTTAGCTTCAGAACTGGCTGATTGTTTCAACAATCAAGGAACGACTATTAAGAAGAAAGACGACACGCATAGAATGGCTGAGGCGAATAAAGCTTTTGCTCATTATAAGTGGTAACGGGAGGACGTATTTATGGCAAGACCTGAAAAGGAAAAAATAGCTAACGTCCGTAATATTGGTATCATGGCCCACATTGATGCTGGTAAAACCACGACGACTGAAAGAATTCTTTATTACACTGGCCGTTCTCACCGTATTGGGGAAGTGCATGATGGCGCTGCAACCATGGACTGGATGGAGCAAGAGCAAGAACGTGGAATTACGATCACTTCTGCGGCTACAACAGTTTTTTGGAAAGAATGCAAGATTAACATTATCGACACTCCTGGACACGTAGACTTTACAATCGAAGTCGAGCGTTCCTTGCGCGTTTTAGATGGTTCCGTAGCTGTATTCTGTTCAGTATCAGGCGTTGAACCTCAATCAGAAACAGTATGGCGTCAGGCTGACAAATATGGAGTACCCCGTATTGCATTTGTCAACAAGATGGACCGTATTGGCGCTGATTTCTTTGACGCCATCAAAACAATGCGTGAGAAACTCCACGCCAACGCGATTCCAGTCCACTGCCCTATCGGAGCAGAGTCTGAATTTAAAGGGATGGTAGATCTTGTTAGAATGAAAGCTCTTTATTTCCATGATGAGACCTTAGGTGCAGAGTGGGAAGAAACTGAAGTTCCTGCAGATCTTCTCGAAAAATGTAAAGAATTACGTGCTGAGCTATTAGAAGAATTAGCCACAGTAGACGAATCTAACGAAGAGTTCATGACAAAGGTGTTAGAAAATCCAGATTCCTTAACTGTCGATGAAATTAATGCTGTGATTCGTAAGGGTGTTTGCACAAATAAGTTTACACCTGTTCTCTGCGGATCTGCCTTTAAAAACAAAGGGGTTCAGCAGCTTTTAGATGCAGTTGTTAACTGGATGCCTTCTCCTTTAGATCGCGGACAAATTAAAGCTCACGATCTTAAGAATGATCAAGACATCTTCTTACAACCAGATGATAATGCACCTTTTGCTGCTTTAGCATTTAAGATTATGGCTGACCCCTATGTAGGACGTCTGACATATATCCGTATCTATAGTGGTACTCTTGTCAAAGGGATGAACTTAATCAATAGTACAAAAGATACGAAAGAAAGAATTTCACGTCTTCTGGAAATGCATGCTAACCAACGTAAAGAAAAAGATGAGTTCTATACGGGTGATATCGCAGCTTGTATTGGTTTAAAAAAGGCAAGCACGGGAGATACTCTCTGTTCGCCAGATCACCCCATTTTACTTGAAAAAATGGAATTTCCAGAACCTGTGATTTCGATGGCGATTGAGCCAAAATCTAAAGGGGATCGTGAAAAGTTAGCACAAGCGCTTTCTTCTCTATCGGAAGAAGATCCAACTTTCCGTGTTTATACAAACGAGGAAACAGGACAAACAATTATTGCTGGAATGGGCGAGCTCCACTTAGAAATTCTTCACGATCGTATGAAGCGTGAATTCAACGTGGAAGCTAACGTAGGTAAACCCCAAGTTTCTTACAAAGAAACAATTACTGTTCCCTCTTCAAGTCAGACTAAGTTCGTTAAACAATCCGGTGGTCGTGGTCAATACGCTCACGTGGAACTGGAAATCGAACCTAATGAAAAAGGCAAGGGGAATGAAGTTGTCAGCAAAATTGTGGGTGGTGTCATTCCAAAAGAATACATTACGCCTACTATTAAAGGTATCGAAGAAGGTCTTGCGACTGGAGTTCTTGCTGGATACAACCTTGTCGACGTTAAAGTAGCTATCGTCTTCGGTTCTTACCATGACGTTGACTCTAACGAGATGGCCTTTAAAATTTGCGGTTCCATGGCTGTTAAAGACGCTGCTAAAAAAGCGAAGCCAATTCTACTAGAACCGATCATGAAAGTTGACGTTACAACACCTGAGCAGTATGTGGGTGATGTGATTGGCGATCTTAACCGTCGTCGTGGTCAAATTTTAGGTCAAGAAAGTCACAAAGGTGCAGTCATCATTCATGCTGAGGTTCCTCTTAGCGAAATGTTTGGCTACTCCACACTGTTGCGTTCCTTATCATCAGGACGTGCAACTTATGTGATGGAACCAAGTCACTTCGAAAAAGTGCCGGCAAAAATACAAGAAGAAATTATTAAGAAATAAGGTTTATCATCATATGGCAAAACAACAAGAAAAACAGGCAAAGCAAGACAAGCAAGCCTCTAAGCCGACACGTCAGAAGATTCGTATTCGGCTTAAAGGGTACGATCAGCGTATCCTAGATCGTTCTACAGAAGACATTGTCGAAACAGCAAAACGTACAGGTGCGGCTGTAGCAGGTCCTATTCCCCTACCTACACGTATTGTAAAGTTTACGGTTTTGCGTTCTCCTAACATTGACCGCAAATCCCGTGAGCAGTTCGAAATGCGTACACACAAGCGCCTTGTTGATATTCTCAACCCTACAGGTAAAACAATCGACGCTCTCAAGACGTTGACTTTGCCAGCAGGGGTCGATATCAAAATTAAAGCGTAATTTTTTACGTTTTAAGTTTGTGTCATGTTCACCAGAGGATCGTTAGATTCTCTGGTTTTTTTTTATCACTAAAAATACCTCTATCGCTTTAATGCATGAAGGGATGCCTTAGAACGTTCTTCTGTTTGCCCGTACCTGTACTCTTCAGCTTAATTTTTTCGCCGAGCCCTTTTAATCAATAATCGATATGATTACATAATCATGAATTAAATTTATTCATGTAAATGCATGGATTAAATTTCATCTCTAATTCTAATTTAAATGCTTATTGAAGCTTTAGGCAGAAAGAATTCATATATTACCCTGATTGCGCTTTAATCATTGATCAATCACTGTAGATGGATGGCAGATTTTTTAACTTTCAACAAAGGGAGTGTTCCTATGGTCCCAAGGGGAAAGAGGAAAAAGATGACATTCAGATATCAAATGATTAGTCATGAGCGCTATCGTTCTTAAGGTATCATGAATGAACAAGTGATAGCAATTTTCTGCATCTGCGATGAAATCGTAAAATCGTTTAGTTTTTCTGTTGAACCTCAAAAAAAAAGTAAATAATTAATTAAAATTTAAATTGACCAATCCAATCATTTAATTTAATATCCGCAAAAACACAAATTTTACAAGGAGATTAATAATGAGTTCCCCTCAAATCATTTCAAGTACAAGTTTTACCACAAATACAGGGTATGTAATTTCGCCAGAAGCACAAAATGATCTCCAGCAGGCATCTGCAGCTAATGTAGGCCTAGTCAGTGGCAGGCATGTGATTGTTTTGGGCACTGCGCAAACTGGTGCAGGTGGGGCAGCTTATATTCTCCCCCTACGCAATATAGAAGGCACACATCTAGACCTCAAATCACAAAAAGTAATAAAAATTGTGACAGGTAGAAATTTTGATTCCTTTGGTTCAAGCGTAGCTGCCGGGGCTTTAAAAGATCAAGAGACATGTGTCATTGTAGGTGCAGAGTTTTCTCCAGGAGGATCGCCCGTAGGACAAACCTACGCCATTCCACTTTCTGAAATTTTTAAGAGTAATGGGACCTTGGATCTCTCTCAGCTATCGCCGACCTCGTTTGTTAAATTTGTCGGTGATAATACAAATAGCTCCACTGTCAGAAATGGTCACTCAAGCACCTTTATGATTAACGAAAATCAAGCGCCTAGTCTAATCATGGGAGAACAATTAAAAACAACTGTGATCCACGGAGGAGATTGGCTGCAAGGGCAAACGACAATTCCATTGAAAGCTCTGACTGACCCTCAAAAAATTCAGGTCATCTTTAATCCTAACTCTAGCATGAATAGTGGAAATATCGTAGAGGTTGGAGATCTTGGAGTTGGACACCCAGGAATTATCATGAGCACTGCTAATGGAACCTATTATATTCCTCAAACTCCTTCAACCACACCGATCAATCTAGCCACTTTTACCGACCCTTTTCTACTCATCAATACGCAAGGGGCAATAGCCGTAGGAGATGTCAATAAAGATTGGAAAACAGATCTTATTATTGCTAACGAAAAAGGGCAGGTCTATGTCATCTTTGGTGGAGATCATTTAAAAAACGGCACCTTAGATGTGACACAATTGACAGCAGAAACTGGCTTTATGTTAAACTTCCCCACCAACAATCCCAAATCCGTTACAACCTTTAAATACAGTAACGAAGGAGATGATCTTGTGATTGGCGATTCTGCGAGCGATGCTGTGTATGTCTATTATGCGAATCCCGATATTAGCACTTTAAATGGCACGAATCCAATCGCAGAGAATAATAACAATATAACCTTTTATGGAACTACCAAAACGGGTGAAACTGTGAAAGGTCTTGATGGCGGGCTTTTTATAGCAGGACCTAATGAGGGGTACATCTTATATACCCCCACGTTTGCGAATACTCCCGAAAGTATTTCCTCTCCAACTGTTAGCACACCTAAAGGAAATTCAGCTCTTTCTTCTAGTGCTTCAAAAATGTCATCGCCGCTATCTTTTTTAAAAACAACATTTAATGTAGCCGGCATGATCGTAGGAAAGCTCTTTACCGATTATCAAATGCAACAAACTCAAAAACAAGTTATGCAAAGAGGTCATTTAAGTGCAGAACTCCACGCGCGACAAATCCCTATAAATATCGATGTAGAAAAGGCGATCGCCTCTGAATTTGCTAAAGAGTACAGGGTTTCCCCGTCCTCGGTTCTTGAGATTATCCACAATCAGGACCTTCAAGTCATGTGTCATTCGCCGTCTAAGGATTGTCATGTTCAATTCAATGAGACCACGCAGAATTTATTAAATCATCTAATTAAGGAAACACGTCGGAAAGAAGCACTAATAGGTGAAACTAATCCTAATCTCACACAGATGGTTCATTCTACACTCCTACTAGGAAATTTCGCCTTACAGTTATGGAATAAATTCAAATCCTCTTCAAATAAAGAACAAAATGCGAACACTTCTATCTCCCTCCTAGCTCCTGAAAGAAGAGAATTTTGGAAAAATCAGTATTTACCTCTATTAGAGGCAATTGAAAAGGATTTGTTAGCACAAAATCTTCTGAAAGATGAACTAAGATTTTATATTAATGAAACTAAAGAGCGTTTTAAAAGCTTAGAGTCTACAGAGGATTTAAAAGATGCTCTCTTTACGGTTAATTATCTAAGAAACGCTACTAAAAAAGTATAAATAAAACAATAGCTGAAACGACTCTATACAGCATAGAGTCGTTTTTTTAAGAATATTAGAGTTCAATTCATTGACGATAGTTCACATCAATTCCCTTAGGATCTAGACGAATATTTTTGGAGACGACTCGACCTTTGCAACTGTATATCACATACACTTCATGTTCGTCTGATTCAGAAGAAACAGGGATACGTTGAATGTAGGTGTGCTCTTTGAAGCCACTAGACATGGTTTTCACTTGGTAAGGCTCTCCGCATTGTTTCTCTACTTCCTCGATGGGCATGCCAGGTTGGACGGTTTCAAATTTTTGTGGAGTCATCACCTGCGTATTGCAGGATGACAGGACGAAAAGTAAGAGGACTAAGTAGATTTTTTCCATATTCTTCCATCGATAATGGTTCTATATTGATCGGGTGACGAGTATTCTGCATGGAGCATATAATCCCCGTTATCTTGTAGTTCGTAAACTTCGAAGCCTTCAAAATCAGTTCCTTGGCGATACTCCCAAGCTATCGTTTTTTCATCAAGCACGCCTTTGCCGAGGACTTTGCCCATCAGTTCGTTTTCTAATCCCACCATGAACGACGTGGAGGTAATATCAAAAAATGTTAAACTATTAAACACATTTTCATCAACTCCACGCATTTCAACTTGTTGTTGGCAATGACAAACATGCTTCTCCATGTCTTGATCAATCATCCATTTGGTGTAGAAATGAATGCTTTCTGGAGATGTGCTGAAGGTAATCTTTCCTTCCCCTATCCATATTCCAGGGGTAAATATAAATTGATGTAGGGGCATATTCTTAGTCATTAAAACATAAACCTCCGGCTATAAATACTTTGTAAGATCCCGAGCGCCATCATCGTGGATAAAGTAGAGGAACCCCCATAAGTCACCAAGACCAAAGGAACTCCTGTAATGGGTAAAAAACCAACCATCATGCCAATATTCACTAAGATATGCATGGCTAGATAGACAGTGACTCCTGCTGAAAGCAATCTTCCAAAAGGATCCTTGGCCACCACAGATACCTGAAAACTAAAATAGATTAAAGCATAAAATAGCGCCAGCATGATCAGTAGCCCTACAAATCCGAACTCTTCACCGAAGGCAGGAAAAACCGAGTCTGTGTATGCGGCCGGCAGCCATCCTCCGCTCGTGTATTCGCTTTTTCTCCAACCTGTCCCTGTCAATCCTCCCACTGCAATCGCAATAGCAGCACTTTTTTGATGCGGGGTATGGGGATCGAGGCGATCAAATTGATAATCTTTTAAAAATTTGGTGGCATAGGGCCTCAATTCTTCATGGGAAACGACCCCTAAAAAAATTAAGGCCACAACAATCAAAATACATGTAGCCATGAGGGTCATTCCTTTAATTATCCAAGGATGAATATCTCCAAAATAAAACATGACCAACGTAATAGGAAAGAGAACCAAAGCTGTTCCAAGATCAGGCTGTTTTAAAATTAAAAGAAAAGGAATTCCTACAATAATCATGCTAAAAAAGGCTGTCTTAAAGGAACGAGAGTCGGACTTTGTTCTTTCCAAAAACCAGCTCAGAGAAATCACCACAATTAATTTTGCATACTCAGAGGGTTGAAAGCTAATATTTAAAAATGGTACTCGATACCAACGATTCACCCTGGCTATAGAATCTGTAAAAAATAAACCGATAAGAGAAAGGATCATTAAGACATATAAAAACCACGAGAGTTCTCTCAGTTTGTTGTAATCAAAAGCCGCAAAAAAAAGAAAAACAAAAGAACCAATGACGAACCATTGAATCTGCTGTCGTACAACAGGGGTCATAAAACGTTCCTCTGCTATATCAGTAGATCCATTTAAAGTATAAGAGGAGATGACCAGTAAGCTAATGATCATTAATCCTAATATAATGGGGATCATTCGATAATCGATGCGCGAAAGATATTGATAATTCCACATAAGAAAAACTTTGATAAGTCAATCGATTTAAATATCTCCAGGTGTCATCCCCTGGAGTTTGGTCAAAGCAGAGTTCACCTATTGCTTAACAAGGCAATCTTCCAAATTTTAGAGGATCTTTAAAACTCAAAAGTATGGAAGCAACCTGCAAATATTCTATAGGAGAAGCGGTTTTAAAGGAAAATTGAAATCAGAAAAAGTTTATTTGCTTTCTAAGATTAGATATTCAATCATAAAAAATTCGCAATCTTTCAAGCAAAAAACAATGAAGCTCGACTCTTTCCATTTTGATACAATCGGTTCAACCAATACTTGGGCAAAAGAAAACTATTCAAAATTTGACCGTCATAGAATTACCTTAATTACCGCTGATCAACAAACCGCAGGGAGAGGACGACACAAACGCACCTGGATGTCTCCAGAAAAACAAAACATCTATGCGACCTTTACTTTTTTTATGGATCCCTCGCGCCTTGACATTTGCAACGTTCCACAAATTTTAGCCCTTTCCGTGCAAGAAACACTGATTGATAAGGGCTTCGACTCTCAAATCAAATGGCCCAATGACATTCTTCTTAAAAAGAAAAAGCTCGGGGGAATTCTCTGCGAAACAATTGCAGATCCCCTTACCGTTGTGGTTGTTTTAGGGCTGGGATTAAATATAAACATGCCAATGGATCTATTGGAAACGATTGATCAACCTGCGACATCCTTGCTGGCAGAAGTTGGATGGACTTATAATCTTCAAAGTATTCTTAAACCTCTTGTGGGGAATTTTTCAAAAAATTTAGAACAGTTCTTAAAAGAGGGATTTTCTTCTTTTGTTGATCGATTTAGACAGATGATCATCCACCAGGAGAATGATCTGCTTAAAATCGGTAATCAAACCGGTCGTTTTATGGGTATTGCCGATGATGGGGCTTTGATTATAAAGATGGATAACGGAGAAAATCAAAAAATTTATTCAGGTGAAATTCTCTAGTTAGATCGCACGAAGGCTGTGTATCCTTAGAAAATTAATGGAGGATAAAAAATAATCTCAACCTTCAAATTAATTTAGTATAAATCCTTTTATACAATGTTGATTTTAAATATTTTTTTTGTATATACTATTAATAAACCCGAAGAGACTTATGAAAATAATTCAAAGTTCTTTAAATCATCTAGATAACATTCCTGCTACCTACACAAATGCTTGTAAGGAAGGGAAGTGGTATAAATTCAATCGGATTTTTATTTTACAGTCGGATGACGGGTATTCTGTTATTTCCATGAATATCTTTGAAAGATTATTGAAATCTATTATCGGTGATAAGGGGTATTTTAGTAAAAACAAGTTTCAGAAGGTCAGAGTTTTAGATCCCAAAGAAATTAAATCTATTCCTGAAATTTCTCAACAATCCCTCAACAACTTGTCTCCTTTTTCCCAAGACCCTCAAGCACAGACACTTGCTACGAAAATTCTTATTGACGGACAAGTCACAGGTCGCCCCATTCCTCTTACAAGACAAGACATTGTTTTAGCAGCAGAAGATTACATTTCTCACACCAATCCTGAGCGCGAAAAAGTACTCGATCAAATTAAAACTCATATTCAGACCGATGAATTTCAAAAAAGACCCAAACAGTTTGTAGAAAAAATAATAAAAAAAGGCGCTCCTAAAACTCCAGTGGATGCAGAAACGCTAGATTTTTTATGTGCGCTAATCAGAGACTGTGATTCAAATCCTAACTTTCCTTGGAACAAAAAAAACTAGCTGCTTCCGTGATGTGCACCTTCCGAATCTCTTAAGGTCCATTTCTCTAATGGGAAAAATCTGACATTTCAGGAACCACATTTATTTCTGGATGTACCTTAGCACGAATGACTTGTTGGATATAGGATAGAGTGGTTCCAATGGAAGAGTAACAGGACGTGCAGGAACCTTGATAGGCGATCAAAAGCTCTTTATCATCAATCAAATTAAGAACAGTTACTCCCCCAGCATCTAAGGCTATATAGGGGCGAATATCCTGATCTAAAACTTCTTCGATTACCGCTAATTTTTTCTTTAACGAAAGTTCTTTCCAACCAGGATAACCTCCAGGGACTACATCAGACATGCCCACAGGCACAGGTGTTGTTAAGTAAGAATCGGATACAGGAAGATCTTTACACTGAGAGGCACAAATTTCTATCGCCTCCAGGACTAAGTTTAAATGGGGGTAAGTCTCTCTCGGAAAAGCTTGATCATCCGTTCGATCGCGGACTTGCATATCAATTAAATCTGCACTTATACGCTGAGCCTGCAAATAATTTTTGCCCACAAGTAATTCACAAGCCACTTCCGCGGCACCAATCAAAGCTGTCTGACCGAAGACTTGAAATTTCGCATCTAGGATGACTCCATCCTCTTTATCGACAAGCCAGTAAAGACGCACAACATTCCCATCTTCCACTGTTCCCTCTGAACCTTCCACAAGACGGACGTCTCTCTCATCTGCATCTTTCTTTGAAAATGCTCCCACACTACGCGGATAATCAATTTTATTCAGTAATTTTTTACTATAACGCGACCAGGTGAAGGGATTTAAGAATTGATGAATACCCATTTCAAGCCTCTATAAAAAATTGTGCGGAAACTTTTCGCAACGCTATCACGCAGTCTTTTATGATTTCAACAGCTTTTAAAATTTCCTCTTCCGTTGTTTCTCTAGAAAAGCTAAAACTAATCGCGGAATGCGCCAAGGTCTCAGGAACTTCAGAGGCCATTAAAACAAGCCCGATTTGCTGAAAATTTCCTCCTCCTATATTCGCATATAATCCCTTCCTATTCAAGGCGTAGAGAAGGGCTTCATTGGCTATACCGGGGAAGCCAATGGCACTAATATGAGGTAAACGTTCTTGATTTTGGAAAAAAACGGTAGATCCTTTGATTTGTGAGGTAATTTCCTGTTCGAAAAGATCTCTTAAGCGTGCACCCTCAGTACAAAGCAGATCTCGACTATCCAAAACTTCCTTAGCCGCTTCCCCTAGTCCAATCAAGGCAGGTACGTTTAAGGTCCCTGCTCGCTTACCTCCTTGGTCCATTCCACCTAGAAGTAAGCTACTGCACTTCACGCCTTCCTTAATGTACAAGCCCCCTGTTCCTTTCGGAGCATGCAAATGATCTCCATTAAATGTCATATAACTGGGCGCTACTTCATCTAAATGGTAAAATAGCTTTCCTAACACATGAGTCGCATCCACATGAAAAAGCACGCCTTTTTCCTTACATACTTTAGATATATCGGCCACAGGATTAATCACCCCCGTGAGTCCATTCGCCCATGAAAGAGAAACTAAAGCAGTCCTGGGTGTAATCATCTCACTAACTGCTTCAGCCGTAATTTGTCCTGCAGCATTAGCTTTCAACATTTTTCCTACGCAGGTCCATTCTTCTAAATGACTGACCGTCATCATTCCAGGTGCCTCTTCAATATTTGAGGTAATAAACTGGTTTTTGCCTGTCAAACGCGTCACATCATGATAAACTGCATAAAAAACATGGTTAATCGCCTCGGCTCCGGAGGAAGTAAAAACAAACCCTTCTGTTTCTTTAGCATCCATTAACTGATAAATCGAATGCAGACTCTCTTCAATGGATGGTAACAATTCCTGCCCCATCATGTGAGGGGAAGAAGGGACTCCCCACTGCTGACAAAAAAAGGGAAGCATTTTACTGATAGTTTTTTCGGAGGGACGTGTCGTGGTACTATTGTCAAAATATATACGTGGAGGCATTTAACTCTATGACTGTTTAATAAATTGATGGTCTTGGTAGTCGTAAATAATAGGAACACCTGTCTCCAGTTCGAGTTTTACAACATCTTCTTTTGAAAGGTCTTCTATATACATCATGATGGATCTCAACGAATTACCATGAGCAGCAATGAAGACGTTAAGTCCGTTTTTTAAGGCAGGCACAATCTCTTCCTTAAAATAAGGAATAGAGCGCGCAGCCGTCATTTCTAAACTTTCTCCTCCTGGAGGAGCCACATCGTAGCTTCGTCGCCAAATTTGCACTTGTTCTTTACCAAATTTTGCCATTGTTTCTGCTTTATTTAAGCCTTGGAGTTCGCCATACATCCTTTCATTCAGCTGCCAAGCTGTATAGACAGGAACCGATTGAGTACGCGCTTGCTCACTAAAAACCCGTGCCCACTCTTCCAATTTTCCCTGTCCAGTATGCTGAAGCACAGGAACTTTTTGAGAATCATGTTGGAGTAATGCTAACATGGCTGTTTGCATGGCACGCATTAATGAGGAGGTAAAGACCACATCGATAGGTATCCCCTTAATGGCTTGCCCTCCTTGAATGGATTCATCAATCCCTTTCGCTGAGAGCGGAACATCCACCCATCCTGTAAATAAATTTAATTCATTCCATCGAGACTGGCCATGGCGCATCATGATAAGTTTACTCATGAATAAAGATCTCCTTCCTCATGTAATATCCTACTCATCATAGCTGCTTATTAGCCAACTATCAATAATAAAGTGCTCGAAAACCCCATCTTTAGAAACTGGATACTAAAAACCTCTCACTTAGAAATTTTTTAGTTCTTCTGCTAGGCTGTAGGATCGAAAAGTTTAGTCTATTCACGTATTTTCTAAACATTCGATCGTTGAATGGTTCTTTTGAAAAAAGTCTATTTCATGCGAAATTCACCCCTGCTTTATGAACGAATAGTCATTTTATTAACCTTGAAAGGTTAATAAAATTAGTTTATAATCTTCTACAAAACAATTTTTAGGCTTATTAAATGGAAAAATCAAAAAATAGATTGAGTAAAGTATTAGCAGCTGCAGGTGTGGCTTCAAGGCGCGCGTGTGAAGAAATGATCTTCGAAGGCCGTGTGCAAGTCAACGGAGAAATCTGCAAGATTCCCCAAACCATGGTTGGTTCTAAAGATCAACTTTTAGTGGACGGAGAACCTATTAATAAAGCTGAAACAAAGGTTTATTACATTTTGAATAAGCCTCCTGGTTATCTTTGTACAAATGCGCGCCATGGATCGACAAAAATTGTGATCGATCTATTTGAAGGGGTCAAAGAAAGGCTATTTACGATTGGAAGACTCGATAAAGATACGGCAGGACTGCTCCTTGTCACCAATGATGGCCATTTTGCTAATCAAGTCATCCATCCTTCCCAAAATATTCAAAAAGAGTACCTAGTCAAAACAGATCAGGAAGTCAGCGATGAGCAGTTAAAAGTCATGGCCAGTGGGACATTAGTCGAAGGAACTTTCGTCAAACCCTTGAAAATCACCAAAGTACGAAAAGGCACTCTAAAGGTGGTGATCATGGAGGGTAAGAAAAGAGAAGTTCGCCATTTAGTCGAAGCAGCCGGTTTAAAGGTGCGTGAATTAACCCGCATTCGTTTAGGCGGATTGATTCTTGGACGCTTACCTTTAGGTTCTTGGAGACCGATGACTGAAAGAGAAAAAAAATTAATTTTTGAGCAATAGATGAAAAATAAAAAGCTTCCTCCACATGATTTAGATGAATTAATGCCCGTCCTCATGGGTGCTTGGCGTCGTATGCATAAAGAACCTGGCCCTGCAGACAAATTACAAACACGTGAATTCCGCCGTGTGGTATCTGCTATTAAGACTCTGCAAGAAGGCTTAGAGACCAGCAATAAACTCGTAGGACAAGATTACTTTAGCGATAGAGAACTTTTAGGTGCTTATTTGCTGTACCAATGGGTTGTCCATTATCAACAAGGTTTATCTATTCTAGGTGAACTTCCCAGGGAGCCTCGTCGAGTCTTGGATATTTGCAGTGGTCCAGCGGCTTTCTCTTTAGCGGCCTTAAAGCATGGAGCTTCAGAAGTCAATGCCACAGATCAAAATGCTGAGGCGCTTAGATTAGGGGCAGAAGTTTGTGGCCGCTCGGGCTATGCATTAAACGTGAGAACGTGGAATTGTCTAAAACATCCTCTTCCGCTCGAGGGTAAATTTGATCTGATCATTTTAGGACATTGCCTCACGGAACTATTCCCCAAAAAAGAAAGTCATTGGCAGGTGAAACAGATGGAATTCTTATCCATGCTCTTTAACCGCCTGACACCTGATGGATACCTGGTGATTGTCGATAGCTCTTATCCTGACACGAATCGTCGCATCTTACAATTACGGGATACTTTAGTTGAACGAAATATACCTGTACAAGCTCCTTGCGTGTGGAAAGGCCCCTGCCCCGCATTACAAACGCAAAATAGTCCTTGTTATGCACAAAGAGAGTTTTATAAGCCCTATTTAATTAAAGAATTGCAGCGTGCGGCTCAAATTAATTTAGGCTCACTCAAAATGTCTTATATCATCTTCCGCTCTCCCAAAGCTCAATGGCCTGTGCTTGAGGATAAAAAATATTATCGTATTATTAGTCCTCCAATAGAATCCTTCCACGGAACACGTTTTTATTTGTGTGGCGTTGATGGAAAAAAGAACTTAGGGTCAAGGTTGGACATTATTCCACCTGAAGCAAAAGCTTTTGAATATCTCAAACGTGGAGAATTAATCTCCATTGAAAATCCGCACGAGCATCAGCATTCGCTAGATATTATTGAAGGAACTCAGGTAAAGATGGCAGCAGCCTGTGGAAAACCCATTCCTGAATTCATCGAAGAATAAACACTATTAAACTCATGGCGTTTAGATGGATGAAAAAAGAAAGGATTCGACTTACGAAATTCAAGCAGCCATCGAAATTCTAGAGGCCTTTTCACGTGAAAGAGAGTCTAAATCCTCTTTTTCACTTTTAAAAAAGACCATAGCTTTTGCTAAAGATATCTTTACTAGATCCACGGATACGCAAATTAGAGTCCAAAAGGCTCTAGAAACACTCAAGCGCAATGCATCCCTCATTCAAGAAATGGAAAAAGGGTCTACGCCACAAAAAAATTTAGCCTCTTCTGCATACGCAGCTATCGATCGTTTTAATGCCATGGGGCAGCAATTAAAAAAACGACCTCTTCCTTGGCGCCGATGGATGGAACAAGTGCATGGGGAAATCCCCCGAGACACTCTTCCTAATGAAAAAATAGAACTGTCTCATAAGTTTCATTTTGTTGAATCCGAAAAGACTTTATATCGTCCTTTGCTTTTTATTGATCCCCCCCCCATCAAAAACGATTTACAGCCTTCGCCCTTCGAATTAGATGCTTTTCGTATGAAAGCCATTACTTTACTCAAACATCAAGAAATACGTTTTACCTCTCTAACAGACGAATTAAAACTGATTCGGGAGGTTCCAATTGTTGTACAAGAATCTCCTTCTTTATCTAAAACATTCAAAGAAAGCATTATTGCTATGCGACAAACCCTCTCCACTCTACCTGGAGAAACTATTGAGTTAAAAGGATCTTTTAAAAGATATCCTGAGAGTAGTTTTCACAGTGTTCCCATTCCTGAGAGCTTCCATATCGAAACACAAATTCATCAGATTGGCTTTCCCCACCCATCCCAACGAAACGGTTGGAGCGTCTCTCATCTCTTACTCCCCTCTGAAGGAGTCGCACATGAAATGCAAATCCATATAGCAAAAGAATTACAACCCCATGGAAGATGGAATCAACAAGCAAAGGAAACACTAAAGTTAAAAAAATTGGCTTTTGAAGCTAGTTTAAATGAATTTATCTTGCTGCATCGTCGATTAAATCAAAAAATGTTAAAAGATCGCCACCAGGACTATTGCTCCGTGTTAGACACTTTTTACGAGGAGCTCGGCAAACATCCTCATCCTTATCAATACTTAAGTGAGGTACATCAACAAATTTTAATCTGTGCGTTTGATAAAAATCCTTCCATTCCTTTTACTCGCCCTGCAGAATGCGCTTACATCGATCTATTAACCTCTACCTATCAAAAAATAGCGATCGAAAATCCTTCTTTTCTTCATGAGATGGCCTACAAGCAACTCCATGAGTTTTATACTGAACTTGTTTCCCCTCCTAGCGCAAAGGAAATACACTCCTCTCTCTTAAACAGCCTTGGCAATGACATCTATCTTTGGGATTAGTTGCCTTGCAACAACGATAGAGGAGAAGATGAAGATTCTTATAGGATAAAGTGATAGAAGTCTAATGATTCTCTTGAGTAGGGTTTTTCTTTGCCGAACAGTGACAATTATTAGAGCACCCTTCCTGCGAACAGCAGCCGCAATCTTTGCCTTGGCTGCATGGACAATTCTGACAGCTGCAGTTCTTTTTTGGATTTGGAATGGGTTCGGCACTTAAAAAACTTAAAGTCATCAGGGAAGCTCCTAAAAAGCTTAGTAGTGTTTTCATCTGCATCTCTCCTTCTTACAGTTATTGTTGTATTCCAGGTTTTAAGCAATTACGCTCTAACCCAAATTTACTTTTGTGATCATTCCTTCAAACAATACTTTTCCATGTATGAGGAATAATGAAAATAAAATTAATACTCAATAAAATTAAGCGAAGGAAGGGGATAATTCCAAGAAAGGGTTTATGAAGAAATTATTCCTCCAAGCGAAACTTTATCCCACATTATGAAAGCTTCCTCGGAGAACACTTTATAGTTCTTTAGAAGAAGAATGACAGATTAGATAGCTTTTAGAGTTATGGAGCTTCTTCAACTTTAGCAAATGAGGTCGGATTGGCAGGATTTGGTGTAGGATTATTATTAGAAGTAGGATTCACTTGAAAACCAGTTTTGTTTGTTGAGCCTTTAATAAAACTCCCCAATTTTCCAAATGATTCCATCCATAGTTTAAATACAGTATCTGCTAAACCAATACTTCCATCAGGTATTTCGATATTAAAACGACGATGAATCGCTCTATTGATTGAATCCCCCGTGGGTGCTAAAACCCCTCCCACTAATAGGGTTAAAACCATCACAACAGGTGTAAAGGCAATAGCTGTGGCAATACCCAAAACGCCCCCAAATATTCGACCCACTGTCTTTAGTCTTTCTATATGCTTTGAGTTAGTTTGACTTTTAGCCAAAGATATTTGCGGAGGGCCTTGTGACGGATCCGCTTGTTGAGTGGTTGGATGGGTGGAACCGGGGGTTCCTACCGGCGTAATATGGGTTTGATTCGTAATAGGATTGTTTAAAGGGCCTGTCATATACACCTCATGATATTTCTTTATTTAACTCTTGAATCACTTCTTGCCACTTTAATAGATCCTCTTGAGGAATCTTTTGTTGAAGTTGATTGAGTTGGTCTAGGGCTAAAGATTTTTGACCCGTTCTTTTATAGGCATTGATTAAATAAAAATACGTCTCTGGCAATTCAGGCTCAATCTCTTGTGAAATTAAAAAGTAATGAATAGCTCGATCATAATTTTCCTCCAGCTGATAGCAATACCCCATGGCATTCCAGTAAGAGGAGACGGATGGAGCAAAGATTAAAATTAATTCTAACAAATCTTTTGCATTAGAAACTTCGCGATTTTCTAAACATTTAAGAGCAATTCCATAGATGAGTAACAAAGTAGAGCTTGAAATTCCATAAAGTGAGGTCCATACGGGCACTTCAGGATCTAACTGATTTAACCATTCATAGTCTACATCGTCTTGATGCTTTTTCTGCAACTCTGCAAAGTTAATGAAAGCATTGCCTAATTCTTCTCGGATAGCTTCTAATTGATTGACCGACCCAAAGGCCATCAAGTGATTAGTCATTAAATCGACGGCATTAAAAATTCCTCGGTTAAGGGCAGCAAAAGAAAAAGCCTGCTGCATTTTATCACGCAGCTCATCTTTTAATTGATTGTTCGTTTTTAGGGGGGTTTGGAGTAAAGATAGGTCTTGTTTTTCTACATAATCTTCAATAAGAGATTTTATGTCATGATCAAACTTTTGAAGTTCTTCATCCTGCATAAGTACCCCTTATTAGGAAATATTCATTATAAATATTATTATAAACCATCAAGGTTTTATATAAAACAAATATTAACTTAGAATAAAAACAATAAAAATCAACAATTTACATAAAATAATTTCTATTATATTTAATTAGATTCATTAGAAAAAAATTTTTCTTCCAAAATACAATGATACTGATGGTCTATTTTTCCTGTTCCAGAATCAAAAATTTCTCGAACCGGAGGAGTTTCTGCACAAACAGGTTGAGCATAAGGACAGCGTGTCCGAAAAGGACAACCACTGGGTGGGTGAATGACAGAAGGAACTTCCCCCTTTAACACCATGCGTTCTTTTTTTTCATGAGGGTACTTCTTAGGCGTAGAAGAAAGGAGCGCGCGTGTATAGGGGTGTCTAGGATATTTAAAAAGCTCTTCGCTGGAGGCTGTTTCCATCACCTTTCCTAGATATAAAACCACTACGCGGTCACATAGATAGCGTACAGTGGACAAATCATGAGAAATGAACAGGTAACTTAAGTCAAATTCCTGTTTCAAATCATTCAATAGATTGAGTATTTGAGCTTGGACTGATACATCTAAAGCAGATACAGCTTCATCGCATACGATTAATTTAGGATTTAAGGCCATCGCTCGTCCAATACAAATTCTTTGCTGCCCTCCTCCAGAAAATTGATGTGGATAGCGATACATCACATCCGCAGGAAATCCAATTCGGTGTAGAATGCGTGCCACATGCTCTTGCTGCTGCTTTTTATTTTGAACCAGACCGTGATAAAGTAAGCCTTCTCCGATACTTTCTCCTACCGTCTTCCGTGGATTTAATGAAGCATTAGGGTCTTGAAAAACAATTTGAACCTGCCTGCGAAAAGCTAACAATTCGTCAGATGCTTTGGTAAGAACATTCTCTCCCTCGAAAAAGATCTCTCCTTCGGTAGGTTCTATCAAACGAATCGCAGCCCGACCAGCAGTACTTTTCCCACACCCCGACTCTCCCACCAGTCCCACGACTTCCCCTTTATGAATCGTAAAATCAATTCCTCTAACTGCTTTTATATCAGCCACATGACGGCGGAAAACCCCTGAATAAACAGGAAAATATTTTTTCAGTTTTTGAACTCTAAGTAATTCTTTCATGACTCATGACTTTTGATTGATTGAAAACTATGATGCAGATCTATCTGGGCTTTTTTTTCTTTACTTTCTTCCGTACCGTCATAGAGCCAACAGAGTGCTGTATGCTGTCTTTCAATCTCCATCGTGGGAACATCACCTTGACAGCACTTCTCCATGACATAAGGACAACGAGGGTGAAAGCGACAGCCACTTGGATAGTTTATGATGGAAGGAACAGAACCTTGAATAGACATTAAACGTGCGCGACGAGGTTGATTAGATGTGCGAGATTTAAAAAGTCCTTGGGTATAGGGATGGGACATATGATTAAAAATCTGATCCACAGACCCCCTCTCGACACCTTGAGAGGCATACATCACAATCACATCATCGGCAATTTCAGCCACCACCCCCATATCATGGGTAATCACCAGTACAGCCATCCCCTTTTTCTTCTGAAGGTCTTTAATTAAATCTAAGACTTGAGCCTGGATGGTGACATCTAAGGCTGTCGTGGGCTCATCAGCAATCAGAATATCGGGCTCGCAAATGAGAGCCATAGCGATCATGACACGTTGTTTCATTCCTCCTGAAAGTTGATGGGGGTAGTCATTCAACCGATCCATGGGAGAAGAAATACCAGCTTCTTGCAAAACTCTCACAATTCTTTCTAAAGCTTCGTCACCATAAAGATTTAGATGCAACTGAACAACCTCCAACATTTGATCCCCGATTGTATAAACCGGATTCAAAGCGCTACCAGGATTTTGGAAGATCATGGCAATTTTAGATCCTCTTATTTTACGCATTTCGCGTTCGCTTAAGGTTAAAAGATTGCGACCTTTATAAAGAATTTCTCCCGTGGAAGGTAAGGCCGGCGGGGTAGGTAGGATACGCATAATGGATAATGCCGTTAGAGACTTCCCGCATCCAGTTTCTCCCACGACTGCTAGGGTCTTGCCTGGATAAAGATCAAAATGAAGATTTTCTACAACTGGATAAGTATTTTTTCCTATTTGCAACTTCGTCGTCAAGTTTCGCACACTTAGAATGGATGTAGACATCATTAATACCTTCTATCAGAGTCTCTATCAAATTTTTTAAGACCTAACCGCAACTTTGTGAATCTTCCAAACTTACACCCAAAAAATTTCAAAATCAGGATTTCTATCATCGTGGGTCTTTATCTTCTTTTCATGAGACTATCAAAACTCGCTCTTTATCCGAAATCCCAATTATAGTATGTTATGCGCGATGGCCTGAATCCATTGTATAGATGGGTATGGATTGAATCCAGAATGGAACCGTCATACGTAGCCATCCTGGGTCAAATGCGAGATCCACAGAGATAAGTTAAATTTTTTGCAGGGAATATTATGCTAAAAACAATTTTGGGCATTTTTGGTAAATCGCCTTTTGCTCCTTTACAATCCCACATGGAAATTGTGGATCACTGTGTGCGTATGTTGCCCGAATTGTTTGAAATCATGAAAAAAAAGGATTATGCTCAATTAGAATTGATTGCAGAAAAGATCTCTGAACAAGAACATCATGCGGACATCACAAAAAACCACATTCGCAATCACCTACCTAGAAATATTTATCTTCCTATTGATCGACAACACCTTCTTGATATTCTTTCATTACAAGATGACATTGCAGATCAAGCCCAGGACATAGGAGTATTAGCGAATCTCAAGCCTTTACATCTACTCCCCAGTTTCGAAAAAGAATTTGAAGATTTTTTAAAAAAAAATATGGATTCCTTTCAAGGAGCCCACCGCATTATTCGCGAAATGCATGAGTTATTAGAAACCTCTTTTGGTGGATTAGAGGCTGAAAAAGTACGGACGATGGTAGAAAATGTGGGATTTATGGAGCATGAGGTCGATTTGATTCAAAGAAAATTGCTGAAGAAACTTTATCAATCGGAAGATCAAATGACCTATACCACCTTTTACTTATGGCAAAAAATATTTGCGTCTGTAGGCGCGATTTCTAATCTATCGGAAAAATTAGCAAACCGCATACGCCTAACTCTGGAATTAAAATAACGGAGACTCAATGTTGCCTGAAAATTTAATGTCGCCAGAAAACATGTTACTCCTCGTGTTCCTGTTACTTGCTGGTTTTTATATGGCTTGGAGTATTGGTGCTAACGATGTAGCCAACGCCATGGGAACCTCTGTAGGATCCGGGGCATTGTCACTTAAAACGGCTGTTTTTATTGCCGCGGTCCTTGAATTTTCTGGAGCGTTTTTCTTTGGATCGCATGTCACTGAAACCATCCAAACTGGCATTGTAGACTCTTCTATTTTCATTTACGAACCTCGGCTCCTCGTGTATGGCATGTTATCTGCCTTACTTGCCGCAGGAGCTTGGTTACAAATCGCTTCTTATTTTGGTTGGCCTGTCTCGACTACACATTGTATAGTCGGTGCAATTATTGGTTTTGGAATTGTCATTGGAGGCTGGGAAGCTATACAATGGGAAAACGTCTTTTTTATCGTTACAAGCTGGGTCATCTCCCCCATCCTGGGAGGATTTATATCCTTTTACATTTTTACACTATTAAGAAAAAAAATATTTTACACGCATAATCCTATAGAAGCAGCCAGACGTTTAACTCCCCTCATAGTGTTTGTCACGGTGACTGTTCTTGGATTGATTCTTATTTTTAATGGTTTAGAAAATTTAAATTATCAATTTACTTTCGTACAAGCATTCCTATGCTCTGCTATCCTAGGCTTTATAGGCTCTATGATTAGCTATGTTTGTTTAAGGAGAATTCAAAGCCCTAAACGTTATCAAGCACAACCCGCTTTTAATGCAGAGACGACTGTTTCCTTAGAAAAAGCCAAAAAACACTTGTTACGTGCACGAGACACCTTGATAGGCAATGAAATGAAATACCATTTAGCCATTCTGCTTGATGAACTCGACAATGTCTCAAATACCATTCATCAATCAAACGAGACAGAAGTGCATAAATCGGAATATGCAACTGTAGAAAAGATTTTTGGTTATTTACAAATCATGAGCGCTTGTTTAATGGCCTTTGCTCATGGAGCCAATGATGTCGCCAATGCTATTGGTCCGCTTTCAGAAGGTATTCAAATCCTAATTACTAATACCATTGAAACGACCAAAACAACGACTCCCATTTGGGCTTTAGCCTTAGGGGGTGTGGGTATTGTGACAGGTCTTGCGACCTGGGGATGGAGAGTCATCGAAACGATCGGAAAAAAAATTACCGAGCTGACCCCTACCCGTGGATTTGCTGCTGAGTTTGGTGCAGCGGCCACAGTCCTTTTTGCGTCACGCTTAGGTTTACCGATCTCCACTACGCATACCCTTGTTGGATCTGTAGTTGGGGTCGGTTTAGCCCGTGGATTAGAAGCTTTAGATTTAAGTATGACACGCGATATCGTCATCTCCTGGCTCGTGACAGTACCCGCTGGAGCTGGCATCGCAGTCATTTTTTATAACATTATTCACTATTTTTTCTCTTAAGTCATGAAACAAATTAAATTGATCTTTTTATTTTTCTCTTTGTGTCTATGCATCTCCCTAAATGCACAAGAATCGCGTGGGGCCATTTTACAGGCAAAGGTCACTGTCATTTCTACGGATCCTCACGAATTAAAAACAGGCAAGGTCTATCCTGGCTCTAAAGTGAATCTTCAAGTGGAGATAAAAAATATAGGGAATAAAAAAAGTGCCCCAGGAAAAATTTTTACGCGGTTCGTTCTAATGGAGCCTATGGAAGATTTGCTAGAAAGCCGGATTTTTCAAACCGAAACACAAAACCTTCCGGTGATTTATCCTGGCCATGTGGCTGTCATCAAATTCAATCAAGAGCACCAATGGCCTTCATTAAATGACTTTATCAAACAAAATTGGAATATGCGGCATTATCAGGTGATGGTAAAAATTAACGGAGAAAAAACTGAAAAAGCCATCGGCTACTTGCCCATCTTTTTTTCCACTTATTATTACGAGGGTCTGGGAAGAACAACCCCCCAACTAGTCTCTTCAGTAGAAGATTAAGTTGAGAGGATCAATCATTTACCAAGGAGTGCTTATGAATCCTGTAGCAGCTATTTTAGGGTCAGGTTACACGAAGATTACCACAGAAGAGTATGAACCTATTTCCACGGAATTAGAGGGTATGATTAATATCGCCCGAGGACTTTTATGTATCACAGCAGGTGCAGCGAGCTTGGGTATGCAATCTTTAAGAGGCAGGGTCACCATTGAAGAAGAAGATGGCGCCAAAGATCTTCTCGGAATTGGTTCCTATCTTGTTTTTGAAGGAGCTGCGAGGTCTAAAAATCTTGCCGTTACTTGTGTTATAGCCTATTGTTTGATCAAGTATTTCAAGCCCACACAGCCGCGAAATCCTCATTAAGGTTGCGCTAGGTTAATTGCAGATACGTGATTGCGTCCCATAATGGGCCGCAATCACCAAAGGGCTCATTTAAACCCTTCGTAATCTAGGGTCCATGGCATCTCTTAATGCATCTCCTACTAATGCAATGGCAACAAGTAAAATGGTCAAAAGAATCGCTGGTGGCCATAATAAATAACTTTCCGCCGGAAACGCTGCACGCCCCTCATCCATTAAAACTCCCCATGAACACGATCCTTCTTCACCCAAGCCTAAAAACGATAATCCAGCTTCGCTTGTGATCGCTGACATAATGGCAAAAGGTAATAGGGTCAAGATGGGAGGAATAGCGTTAGGTAAAATATGAGAAAAAATAATATATAAATCATTAAAACCCTGCGCATGACAAGCCTCCACATAGGGAAGATGACGTTGTTTAAAAAACTCCCCCCTTAAAAAGCGTGTAAAGGTCGTCCATCCGAATAAACCGATCACCGTAATGACTATAAAGATAGACTTATTTTGCATCATCGCAACTACAATTAATAACATAAAGAAGGTCGGCATGGATTCCCATATCTCAAGCAATCGACTCGTTATAATATCAAAAGTTCCCCCATAATAGCCGGAAAAGGCTCCTATAGGAATTCCTATTAATAAAGCAATCCCTACAGCAATAATCCCTACGCTTAAGGAGATCCGAATTCCAAAAATTAAAGCCGCTAGTAAATCTTTACGGTTGACTCTGGTTAAATGCCACCAAGGAATCACTTGATTTAACGCCTGACTCCCTCCTGCATCATCTTCCCAATGAAAATGACTGATCGGAGGCATGAATAGACCTGTGATTTTTTTAGTCTGCTCATTTAACCACTGACGTCTATCTAAAAGATAATTCATCTTTTGTTCCGCCTGGATGTACTCCCGGGAATCTTTTTGGTTAGCGTAAGCCTTTAATATCGAGCGTTGAGATTCTATTTCTGCCGCTTCATTGA
The DNA here is from genome assembly GCA_001897225.1 of Chlamydiales bacterium 38-26. Classification (GTDB taxonomy): domain Bacteria; phylum Chlamydiota; class Chlamydiia; order Chlamydiales; family Parachlamydiaceae; genus Neochlamydia. The sequence continues at coordinate 225,350 of MKSK01000005.1, read as the reverse complement.
TTTGCTCTAAATTCCATAGAGTGGGCATCGGTTGATGATTAGCTTTTTCATAAATTTTGGCGTAGGGTTGCAATTGCAAATCTTGTTGTTTTCTTAAGATTTCACGGATCACCAGGTTTAAACGTGCATAATCATTCATGTATTTTAAATCAAAATTCCAACTAGGAACGAAGTTTTTATTCTCTAGAGTTTGCTCTCTTAAAGCTTGTTGACGTTTTTCGATCAAAGCACGATCTGCAGAGGGATCTACTGGTCTACTATAGCCGTAATAAAAAAAAGCCACTATTTGCAGAATAAATAATAGTAGGGTAAAGACTTTTCTAGCACGAGGATACCGTTTCAAGCCGCGATAACCTAAAAGAAAAACAGGAAGAATAAACATCAGAATATTGAAAAATATATCCAGACGCTTGGTATAAAAACCTGAGTAGAAGAGGTATTTAAAAAGAGGAAAATACCATACCCCATCATACTCTACCCAAAAAGGCTTACTAGACGCAAAAAAAGGTGCATATAAACCCAAAAAAACAAATAAGAAAAATACGTAAAGACCCAAGTTGCCTAAACGATGTTTGCGCAATTGATTCCAAACATCTTTCCAATAACCTTCTTGTTCATCCTGCATGTATAAATCCAAACTTTTTTTCTGGTCGTCAAAGAACACTATATACCTCTCATTTTAAGATATAGTCAATCAAGGATCACCAAAGACTGTATTTATATCCCCAAAAATTATAACTTAAAACTAATTTGCACCAATCACTTTGAATAGGAAAAGGAACAAAAAAACTTAAAGCACTTTAAGGATTGGTTTGTCTAGAAAACTCTTAATCTTTAAGAAAGTTTTCTAAGTTGAGACTAAAACAAGTTTATCCTATCCAATAGTGCCTAGATTTTGATTTACTTTGGAATACTAAAACAATAACTTGAGTTTACTTATGTCTTCATCGTCTTTTCCATCATCTTATAAATTTTCTGGATCATTCAAGGAAGAACCTTTTATTAGCATTGACTTTTCTAATATGCCCTTAGTTCACGAAGATATAAAAAAAGCAAAAACAACCCTAATTCCTGATGATCCAAAAGTCATCTCCTATCAGGAACTCAAATCCAGTTTTAAAAATTATTGGAATCAACTTCTCGATCACCAACGTATTGTTCTTTCACCATTTTTTTTTCATTTAAAGCATAATCAAGAGGTATCTAAAGAATTTGAAAAAAATGAAACACTGCAAAAAATTTCGCAAACCATCCTTCATATATTTCACACCACTACCTTGGATGAAGCTTTTGAAAGCAAGCCTCTTTTGCATGAAACCCGTCAAGAAATTTTTCAATTCGATGACTTTATTTCCTCACCTAGCTCAGATATCATCGAAGATCAGGATGATCCAAAAATTCAGCAATATCTCGATTATTCAAAATCAGCCCTACAAGAATTAGTGAGCGATTTATTTATGAAATATATCAATCCTAATAAGCAATCGACCTCTCAGATAGGCTATAAGTACCTCATGCCTCCTCTTGTGCGTTGGTGTGATAAAATTGAAAAACCGTCATTTATATCTTCGATGCAAAATGGAAAAGATTTTAATTTTCATGCAAGTTTGATAGACATGCCTTATTTTATCTCGCAAGGGGGAATTACCGCGTGGATCCTTTGCTATGAAGGTTTGGGCTATGAAATATTAAACTCTCGTGAGGGTTTAACACAAGAGCTCATAAGCGTAGCAGAAAATACAATTCAACAGGCTGGATCCACAGAAAAAAGCAAATGTCATTTTCAATCTTACTTCAAAACTCTTTTTGAAAAATTCATGTCGGATATCTTAAGCGTGCTACATCTAGGCCCCGCAGCTCCCATTGCTCTTTTAGCTTACGCAAAGTCTCTGTATCGAAAAAATGATGTGGATAGCAAAAATTCTTACCAGGATCAACTCATCCGATTATTTGGCACCATTGAGGTTCTCCGTTCTATGAGTTATAAACTTCGAGAAAAGTGGGCAATAGCCATTGAAAACGAAATTATTAAAGAATGGTCTTCTCTAGAGTCTAGTTTCATGGATGAAACTTTAGATTGGGTGCGTCCCCTTTTAAGTCAATTGATAAACAAACTAACGACAAGTCCCTTAGAAACGCTTCAAGGTTGCAGCCTGAAAGATATTTATGCTTGGAATGATGAGGAAGAAAAAAAAGCCAAATACTTCCGTCAACTATTCAAAGGAGATGAAGCGCATTTACCTGCTCAATACCAAAATGTGTATAAATCCAATCACGTGGTAGCGGCTGCCATTCTAGAGGCCTTCGAAGCAGGAGCCGATTTAAGTAAGCTATTCCGCGTCATGGTCTCCAGCCTAAGGATCATGCACATAGCTAATCCTTTCTGGAGAGCATGCGAAAACAGAGAAGAATGAGCTGAGAAAAATCATGATGAATGATCTTTTTTAACTTGCAAAAGTTGCTGAAACCTTTGGAAAGTCTCGCACATTGCTTGATTGCTTAAGTCTTGCGCAGCTTCGGTCAAGCCCTTAATCTGTTCAACAGATAGATATTCAAGCATTTCTACTTTAAGATCTTTGAGTTGAGTTAGATCTAGATGAGGGACCATAAAGGCATGCTCTTTGGTTAACACATCAATCTGCGTCGCACTTAAAAACTTAATCAAACGTGGCTCTGTTAAAAAAATCAGTCTATTTTCAGGAATCCATGGGATTTGATTCTCAACTAAATGGTTGATAAGATTTCCTGGTAAATGAGCAAGCTGTTGCTGGTTTAAATAGGGAATTTGTTGAGCATGTTTATGAGTAAAGTTTTGCAATTGTATAGGTGAAATGAGTTGAATATGTTGCGGGTTAGAAAGAAGCGTTAAGTTTTCTAACGATAAGCGAGAGACCTGCATAGAGTTCAATTTATGTTCCTTCAACATCAAAACTTGCTCTGATGTGAGATGTTCAAAGCAGGAAAAATGGACTTTTAAGAGCATATCGATGGATTGATGAGGGATTTCAGCAGGAGATAAAATCAATAAATAGTAATGATAGGGTTTTAAGTGAGAGCGTGCGGCAGGAGTGCTAATCGTTTTTACGAGTAAATCTCCCGTTGTTTTAGGATCCAGCTCTTTATATCTTTCAAAAGGAATACTAAGCAGTAATTGCCCTGCTCTAATACGATTTAGATCCTTACTAGATAACGTAAGCAATTGACTCACTGAAATAGCCTGTAAGGCTTCGTTTGTAAGAAATGATAATTGATGGGCTAAAAGCTTTTGAATGATTTCTTTTTGATTCGGCTGTATTTTTTTAATTTGATCCATTGATAGATCTTTATAAAACTTGGAATTTAAAGAAGGAATGAAATGAGGTAGAATATTTTGGACCTGTTCTGGTGTCAAGTCACATTGATTGACAATAGGTATCTGGTAAGAAACTAACCGGCCAAAACACTGCGGTTGAAGTTTCTGAAATAGACCCGGCTGATCTAAATAGTGTATGATCGGCGCTCCAGGCTGAATATATTCTAGATGATAATCTTGCAGAAGTTTGAGTTGAATCAGGGTATTAATCTTGTCAATCACCTTTTTTTGAACCTCTAAATTGAGAAGTAAGAACTGGTTTTGTTTTAAATGGAGTAAATGTTCAGGTTCAGTCAAGCGATTCAAAAGGCCAGGTTCCTCTATAAGTTCTAACTGAGCAAGAGAAATTTTTCTCAAAGAATCCGTATTAAGATGATGTAATTGCTCTGTCACGAGTTTTTGGATCACAACCGTCTGAACAGGTGTTAAAGCGCGAATTTGGCTTTCAGAAAAATAAGCACATAATTGCCCATTGGTACATACATGCTGCAGATAACGTGCAGGAATTTGTTGCACCTGTTCCGGTTTTAAATTACCCAGTGATACATTGATGAGCTGCTGGGGAGATAAATGGGTAAAGCAACTGGGTGGAAGTTGTTCGAGCATTTCTTTTTTAAGAATAAATTTAATAATTATTGAATCAGGATTGATCATTGAGAGATGAAAGCTCTGAAGATCGTTGGGGTGCATGGATTGATTAACCAAGGCTCGAATCTGCTTTTTGGTTGAATCCTCTAAACTCAAAAACTGTTCTTGAGTAATCTTTAAAACAAGTTTTGGGTGTTTAAAGCGTGATAAAACCTCAGGAGATTTTATTTCCTTCACCTGGTGGGGAGCTATCCATTGTAAAGATTCATCATTTAAGTATCTAAATTGAGAGACTTTAAGTTGAGAAATTAATTTTGCTTGTTTCCCATTCAATTGGAAAATTTGTTCTGGAGTTAGCGCCTCAATCTGCTCGTCCGAGAACGAAAGATCCGATTCTGATAAAATTTGTAATTGGCGCATGTCCAAACTTTTAAAATGAATGGGTTTGAGCTTAATTAAATGCTGAAGTGAAGATAAGCTTTTTATCAAAGGAGCATTCTCCTGCAGCAGAGCGAGATGGTAGTCTTGAAGCACATGGATACAATCTTTAGATTGTCCATTCAGGATGGAAATGAGTCGTTCTTTGACTTCATCTGAGGAATTCTCAAACTTGTTTTGAGAAATTTTTAGTAAGTTTATATTAGATATAAAGGAAAGTCGTTTTTCTTCAATCCAGTTGATCTGCTCAGTTGAAAGATGATCCAACAATTCATCGTTGAGGTGTTGAATCTGCTCTCGCGAAAGTTTTTGGATAAGATCGCTATGTTTTTTGGTTAATTTTTTTATCATATCTTTCTTCAAGAAAGCGGCTTGACTTTGATTTAAAAAATTTAACTGAGACAGCTGAAGCTTATCTACAGAAAAGACGGGAAGAGCTTGAATTAAAGCTGGATTCATCAAATCCTTTAGCCGATCTTCAGACAAAAGAGAAATTTGTTCCAAAGAAAGATGATAGAGCTGGGTTTTTGACAAGTGCGCAATTTGTTCTTTAGTGACAAGCCAACGTACTTGATGAGACGCAATATTTTTTACCAACTGCGGATCTAATTGAGCTATCTCCTTTTGATCTAACATCCGTAGACGATGGTAAGATCTTTCTATTTCATTGCGGCGACTGCTAAACAAAATCATCTCGCGAGAATATTTAACAAGTACCTTGTTTAAGTCTAAAATGGAACTAGATAAAAGTTTACGTAGGTGTTGAGGATTATTGCCCACACGCAATTGAATAAATCGCGCAACAAGAGCTTCATGACTTTCAATAAGGTGTTTATACGACTCATAATATTTCTCTACAAAGTCAAGGTTGCCGTTATAGATGTTAATCAACCATAGATCTTGCAGACATTTGTTTTTTAAATCTGAAGGAGCTTTTTCATAAGATGCGCTATTCACTTCCGGTAAACCTGATTCATCTAAGAGGAAAACAGAGGAAGACGGTTTTAATTTTAGTAAACGGGCAAAATAGCTGGCGTCTTTTTCCGATAGAATGACTAGTTGGTATTTCTTCTCATCCAGAATGACCAGCACAAAAGAAGCTAATTTGCTGTACCGATGGAGAAGAGGAAGTTCTTTAGTATACGTATAATAAAAATTATCTGTGATCCAAAAATGCTCGGGAAAACACTGAGAGTACTGTTTTGTTGTGACAGCCTCTCCTTTATCATTCACATATGTTTTTTGAAGAGTCTGAGGCAAATTGAAAAGTCGTTCTTTTATTTGTTCCCATAGATTTTCTGATTGAGCAATTTCCCATTCTTTCTCTTTATAGGCTAAGTCTACCTTAAACAAATTGTAATCTTCCAACTCTTGTTTTAAATCGAGTTCAAGGTCGAGCTGTTCCTCTAATATTTCATTCTCAACTTCCACCTCTACTTCAACCGTCATGTCTAAATCTTCTGTCCTTAGAATTGTGCTGGACAATGTTTCGGTAGAAGATATTTGATTTTTAAATACCTCTAGCAGTTTACTCATCTCATTTTTGACTTGAGTTGCATGTTGGGGAGCTTTTTTGATAAAGGACTGCATGTATTGGTTCGCAAACTTTTCTAAAACGGGATATGCAGACGTCTGATATTCAATAAACCCATTCTGCTCAAAAGGTTTATCTTCAAAGGTATCGATTAAAAAGTTCTCATAAATAGGCAACAATGTCTTTAACGTCTCAAGGTTTTTAGATTGAAGATCCTGGCGAATCACTTTCCAAATCACATTCTTGATCATTTCAATGCGCGCGAGTTGTTGATCCTCCTGCATGTTTAGAGCCTCATTTTTGATCCATGATTCTCTAAAATCGACTAATTTTGCACCTTGATTAGCCAGCATAGAACGACTCTTGGAAGTGATGATGAAATCTACACGTTGACCTTTAAAGATCTTTCTTGCTCTAAATACAGCTTGCAGAGCTTTTCGCATGGTGGTACGGTGATCCACTGTCACCAAAAACAAAGCTTCATCATCCAGTTGAATATTCGTACCTGTAGCTCGCGGTTCATCCATTAAGATAAACACGTTTGTAGATCTTATCCGATGTCTAATCAACTCATCTTCACCAATATGATTTAATAAAATCTTAGGTTCATCCTTTTTTAATAGAACATAACTTTCAGATAATCCTTCCGCTTGTTTTGCTTCTTCATGCGAGAATTTATGCACATAAATGACCCCGTCTATATCAGGCCCTCCATGAGGCCTTAATTCCTCAAAAAGTTTGAGAAAATTTTGGGCAATTTCTTCATTTTTATAGTTTCTTAGCAAGCCTTCAGAATCAACAAAAGCTCTTAATTGTGCTTTTTTAGGATGCTGACGCACGACTTCTAGAAAATGCGTCAGTTCTATTCCTGGGATTTCTAAAATATGAAGTTGTTCTAGTTTTTCATATTTTTCTAGAGCATTTAAAATAGATCCCTCGGAGCCTTCATCCAAAAGAGGTCGATCAAAACGAGGATGATAGGTTTCATGGTTATAAGGGGTTCCTGAGAAAGCGAGTGAACGACGAAAGGTTTCTACATTGTTGATTGCAGTGTATTTAACTCTTTTGGGGTAATATTGAGCAAAGAAAGGAGCAACTTCAGCTTCTACTTTCAAACGTCGTAAAAGATCTTTTGAGTCGTTAATATAGTGAAAGGCCTTCTCTAACATCCCAGGTTCTAATATTCGATCTAACTCAACACTTGTTAATGTGAAAAACTGTTGGGCCTCCAATGTCTTATTAAAAGAAACATTATCTCTTTTTGAATAATAATCCGCAGCTTCTGTCATTTTTTTTGCCAAAAATGTGACTTCTCCCCTACTTATTCCCTTTACAGCTGATTGGAAGTGATAAACTAGAGTGCTATAGATATTTCCGAAACGTGTATGAGAAGGACATCCCACAGCTTGATAAGGAATCACACGTCCGTTATCTTCACTCAAGTCTCTTCCATAATTCCTATTAAAGGATTTGCCTAATGTTCTAGGAAGAACTTTATAAATAATAAACTTAGAAAAAGCGATTTGATTTGCAGCATTTTTTTCATAGAGATCATCAGATTGGTAATATTGATGCAACAAGCGTAGAAAGTGCACATTTTCTTGTTGGGTTTTAGGCAAAATGGTATCGTCTGTCGACGTGTTGAGGGCTAGCTCTTCATCTGCGACAGGGATGGCATTGGAAAGATAGCGAAAAAAAGCCTGCCGATGCTGAGGAAAATTTTTTAGTTTAAATTCGGGATTTTCAAAGATGCTTTCCGCAATGACCGGGGCAATTTTTTTCTTAAAATCCTCTTCAGATAGTTCTGTTTGAAGATTACTTCTCAAAGAGATTAAGCTTTCAATCTCAGGCCTTAAAAGAACTTCAAAAATATTTTTCACCACCTCAGCGCGCTGAGCTAAAATATTTTTACGCTCCCAAAGAGTCATATTAATATATGAAGTCATTTGTAATGCCAGATCGCATTCATCATAAAAGCTCATCGCATGGGTAGATAAAAACCGATCGATTTTTTGTAGTGCCTGGATCAAATCTCCATTTTTCATAGGATTTGTTAAGAAAGCGATTTGCAATTTCAAAGAAATGAAACCTGGAAAAGAAGTTTTCATCAAAACAGGTCTTTGATCTGCGAAGGCTTCCTGCAAATCTTTATAAATTGTGTTCAAAACGTTTACATCAGAAAGTTCTTTAACTGTGTAATCAAACACAGTGGTTTTTTTTAAAAATCTCTGACGGTGCTGTGCATCTAAAAAGCCTTTCAAAGAGACCATCTGTGAATGGTGGGAAAGAATGCAGGCTAAAACGTGCCCCTCACGCGCAGCCAACTCGAGTAGAAAGGAAAGAATGACCGTCGTCTTCCCCCCGCCCATAATTAACTGAAATATTTTATTTTGTTTTTTTTCGTCATCGCTTGTATCCAAAATACTTTCAAAAAGGATATTGATGAGCCTTGCTTGTTTTGCAAGAACACGTAGCTCACTAAAATATTCAAATATCAAAGGATAAACTCGATCTGCCGGATCATATTCTCGCTCCTGACTAAAAACATCTAAGAGGTTTTCATAAGCCGTGTGATTGGACTGGCCACTATCCAGCCATTTTTTTAATAAATCCGCAGCTTGTTTTATCTGCCTATAATGAGTGGCTTCAGTCATGTAATCTATGCAAAGAGCGCGCAACTCCTGAAGTTGTCTCGGGTTAAGATAAGGATTGATTTTTTCAAACAATTCTGAAGATGGATGAAAAATAGCACGAATCACTTGCTCCAACGTCATACGTTGTTGGACTGCATACCTAAAATTGTGCAACTGGGCAAATTGGAGAGACGAAGAGGCAAAATCAACTAATTGAACGATCGATTTTTTCAAATACTCCATCTGTTTTTTACAATCTTGCTCCTCCTTTTTCAGATCTTGGAGAAGTTGAGGATAAACCTCTCCCTTAAATTCCCAGAAATTCTGCGAACGAAACGTGGCTATTTCACTATCTTTTAGATAGTGTTGCTCACGCCTTTTGACGATGTCCTGGGGAGGCTCTTCAGTTTTTGAGAATACTTTTACTGAATCAAGGTTGAGCGGATCAGGTTGATGAGGCACCAAGTATTTATTTTTTAATTCTTTAAATCGATCATCAGCATCTGAGGTCATCTGCAAAGGTACTGGTGGCCACTGCAAGAGCCTAGGTGTGGTTTTTAAGCTTTGATCCCTCAAATCGGGTCCCACAAAATCCTTCACGGTTAACGCACGCGCAAATTTAAGCAAGTCTGTATCTTCCATCCCACTAGGAGTAGAGAATTTTTTAAGCGCATTAATGAATGCATCTATTTGTTCCCTGGAAGCCGTTTGCGGGGGTAAATCTGGTAGAAGATTCCCGGCTTGCACAATGCGATGCCAAAACCAAAGAGTATTTTTTTTAATTTTTGCATCGATGTATGCATAAATGAGTCCCCGAACTCTCAGATTGTCTGTGGGATGAGCATTTTTCAATTTTTCATAAAGGTTTCTAGCCTCGACGTTTTTTTCTGTAAAAAACAGCTTGTAGAGATCCATCGAATCCATATTCACTTGCGCATGAGCAGCATCCGGGTAGGTTTCTAAGGATTTTCCTACTTCAAAAATACGCCTAAATTCTTTGTGCTGTTCTAATGATAAATTTCTTACTTTTACAAAATTTTTTAAATTCTCACTGATAGATAAAGTCTCTAAGATGCTTCTTTCTTTTTTAAAATCTAGCAAAAATTGTTTATCTATATTATTTAAGCCGCGCAAGTAAGTCAGGTAAAGTTCGAAGATAACCTGTAATAATTCTGTTTTCTGCATATCCCTGTAAGAATGAGGATAAATAGCGGCCCATAATTGCAAACGCAAAACTGAAGCATTCGGAGAAAAATCACAGCAAGGGGGTGAACTTTTCAGGATATCAAGAACCAAGGAAATAGAAAGTTCAGAAAACCCCCTATCAGGCAAAATTTTTAAAAGCTCATAAGCTTTATGGTAATTTTTTTGAGCCAAGTGGAGGTGAATTAAATAGATGCGGTCCTCTGTAGTTTGACCCTGTAATTCTCCCTGCGGAGATACATTAAAGATAAAATAGGCATAATCAGAGTCCAAGTCCTCACTAAAATTGAAGATGACTTCTTTTGAAAATCCTTTTGAACCCAAGGGGGCCTGGGGAATTAAGATTTTCCTTTGTGAAGAATCGCTTTCATGTATCAAGCATAAATAATGACTCACTTGGACATCCCACTCCCATCCATCACCAGAGTCTAAAGCATATTGGGGCATTTGCTGACAGTGCCATCTCTCAGAATCTTTTCTAAGGAAAAAGCTTAAACAGTTGCCCTTATCGTCAAAAAAACGGTGATAGATTATTTTTGCCCTTTCCGGAGAATCTGCTAGGTTATTTTGCCAATAACCGATCCCAGAACTCGTATCAAGACGACAAAAAACACCATGAGGTTGAGATTTTATTAAATGCAAAGTGTAAGTCTGATCAACTGTGCGAAGTTGACCCTCGTGAAGCACATACAACATAACAGCTGTTTGAGGATCGTACAAATAAATCATCTTTTTTGAAGCGGAAAGAAAACAAATATTTATATAAAAAAGAATGTGTCCCTGATAAAGATGCATTTTTAAACGACTCAACAAGACGGAGCACCATTCGCCCTCGATGTTTTTTTGTAACTCTGTTTGTGTTTTTCTAAGCTCTCCCCATAACTCATCATAAAAATAAGCCATATTTCCAAAGTAGGAAACTTCATGGTGTTTGGATGGAATAAAAGAAGGCAGATTAAGGATATCAAATTTTTTAATGAAAATTCCCTGACTACTATTTATTTGAGGATGGAATAAGTCAATCGACCAGTGCTCTCCGTCAGCGTCAAGTCCCGATAATCTATTTGCTTTTAAAGTCCACTGCGCTTGAAAAGAACTGTGGATGATTTCAGAGACAATTTGATTACCAAAGGCTTGGATAGCATCTTCTGTGTTTAAAACCTCATTCCAAGCTTTCTGCATAAAAGAGCTTGAATATAGACTTTGAAGATGGTGCATTTCAAATGTTGTAAATAAAGAGGAAGAAGAGGGAAGTTCAAGCCATGTTCGAAAAAAGAGCACGCGCTGTTCAAATGTCTGTTGTGTGAGCGGCATACCGATTAGAATTGAAACTTGGCATAGCTTCACATTAGATTTTATTTTCTGATCATCCGTTTGCGCTGCAGATAGCAAAAATGCTTCTATGCGCTTAATCCAACGGAGGGATTCTAAGCTCAGTTCAATTATTTGATGTTTTTGAACAATTTGAAGAGCAAAAGCATACAGCTGGATTAAAAATAGCATTTCCTCCACTTTAGGCTGATGGGAAAGCTCTGTAAAAACATTAAATCCTCGCTCAAGAATTGCTTCGAATTTTTGGATATACAAGGGATCTTTTAAAGATTCCATCAAAGGTGAGACAAGAATTTGGTCTTGCGGAGTCACCTTAAATAGCATCTGCTTGAATAAGGAACGAAAAGAAGCCTCTTGGCATCGTTCAATTTGATACTCTAAAGATTTAAGAAGTAAGGTGGTTTGAATGTGAGGTTCTGCTAAGGCTAGATGCAATCTAAAATTTTCATCTATTTCCTGCTGAACAATCCAATCATTTTCGCTCAAATGTAAGCCTGTGTGTAGCACTTGACGAGCCAACGCACCTGCTTGATCGCTTAAATTCAAATAAAACTGGCTAGCTTGTAAAAAAGAATTTTCAAGGGTTAAAGGAGTATTCATCCCCTGGCTAAGAACATAATGAGGTGAGGACACAATACGCACTTGTGCTTCATTGATCCTGTTAACACCACGCGATACTCTTCTAGCTACATTGCACGCTTCATAAGCATATGCACACATCATTTGCAATCGATAAATATGTGTTAATGTCGGAACACTTTTAAGCAAGCGAATATTTGCATAGCAGGCAAAAGCTCCGAGCAGAGAAAGTGTTAAGACTTGTCCTGTAAAAAATTTCTGCAGGTAGGAGGGAACTTTTAAAGATTCAAACTCTTGATTAATCTTAGCATGTGTTAAATAGGATTTAAAAAGTATGCCCTCTGCAAATTCCTCAATGAAGTTTTTAAAGGAAACACGTTTATATTCATAGAAGTCAAATAAGCGATCCAGAGGTAATTTATTAAAAAAAGTCTCTAGTGTTTGACGCTCTTCTAAATTCTGCGGATCAAGGGTCATAAAAAAAGGATCTCGCCTTGCTAAATCATAATAATACCTCACATCGATTCCAAAATGTCTTAAAATTTCGTAGGGTTCATCTTGTCTACAAGCGATGATATAACCCAAAGCGACGAAAATCATCATCGTATTTTGAACCACTGGCGTGGCTACCTTGTGGATGTCAAAAAGAGCTTTGCGATAAATACGCTGAAGTTTGAAAAGGTCGGAGAGAGAGGAAGATTCGGCGATTTTTTTATTTTCCAATTTTTGTGAATCGTTAAGTAGAGGTAAACAGGTACGTAAAAACTGCTCTATCTCGATCGATAAAAGATTTGCATCCTCTATGTGAGCACACTCTTTTATAAATTGCTTGATAGATGAGGGAAAACCCTCCCAAGTCAAGTCAAAGATACGTGGGGGGGGAATAAAGACCTGTGGATTTGAAGAGGTTTTTAGCATCAATAAGCTGTTCATCCATGCAAGAGTGGTGCTTTTCGTCTTTTCATGAATCGCTGTCATTTTCATTGGAGGTTCAAAATTCCGCGAGATCTGATCCCTACTTTTCATGTTTTCAAGATCATTCAAAATATCGTGAATGGTCGCACTCGCGATTAGATAACTTTTTTCTGGGATATTTAACTGGGATCTTTGAAATTGAATATCCAAAAACTGCAAGTAATTTTGGCATGAGGTTTTTAACACATATAAATCTTTAGGATTTGCATCAGGAGATGAAATATTTTTAAAATTTTTATAAGCATAGAGGATTGTATAGAACCTCAAATCTAAAATTAAATTCTTGGCTAGTTTAAACTGTTCACGCGTATCCTTCATTGACTCTTCTAAGATATGTAAGTAAAGACAATGAAAAGTCTTAACCACACAATTTCCCCCTCTTTGGGTGGAAATAAAAGTTTTTGGTAATTTTTGGCTTTCTTCTAGACGATGTTGAATGTGATAAAAGCATAGGTAAACATCATTGAGATCATTATCTATGCCATCTTCACTTTCTTCTCTTAGAAGACATAGTTTCTTAAAGAGTGCGGGATTACTCTCTTGGGGTTCCTCGATTTTGCAAAAGAATAACTCCTCCCATTCCACATTTTTGAACAATAGATAGGGATAAACTCTTACTCTTTCATTATGTGCATACCCTCCATTATTTTGAAGGCCCCCGTATGTATCGTAGATATAGATATCGTAATGCCCAGTGTCTTTACGAATAAAGCGGTAAAGCATGGCATGACTATTCGGCGTGGCAAACCAGCCCCCCACCATCACAAAGCTCTCTTGAATTTTAAGTTGTTGAATAGTCGTCACAAGCTCTTGCACATCCTTATCCTCAGAACTTTCGTAAGATTGCGTAGCGATTTGATGGATTGAATTCCTAAGCTCTGGAATAAACTGTTGACTGAAGACCGGTTGCTGCAAAGAGAGAATATTAAAGTGAAGCTCTCCAAGACTTTTAATCAGCCATCCCTCATCTTCGGTCCCAAAAGAATAAGACCCCAAATTGGTGCTGATAAGCGCCTTTCTGTAATTGATATCAAGAGTAGGGATAGAATCCATGAATTCTTTATTTTGAATGAAAGAGTTTTGCGCAAGCGTCTCTTTGTAAAGTTTTAATTGACTCTGGAGATTTTTCAAAAGAAGTTGACGCTCATGAAAGGCTTTAACTGCAGGAGTTTGTTCGGTATCGTTGAGATTTTTAACTTTTGAAAAACTATCGACTAGCGATCTTGAATAAAAATTATTATTAAATAATGGCTGCATACAACTCTTTATTTTTGATTTTAAATCATTATATATTAAATTAAATAAATTTTAAATTTTATTTTTCTAGATTTACTGATGGAGCTTAGCTCCTAGAGGAAGGAATCAATCTAACGTGATGCGTGGATCTAATATTGTATAAGCAATATCAGCCACAAGATATCCCAATAGGGTCAAGAAAGAGCCAGCTAAAGCAGAAAACATAATGACATTATAGTCTCTATTCACTACAGCGTCATAAAAAAATTTCCCAAATCCATTAATTTCAAACAGAGTTTCTACAATCAGAGATCCTCCTAGAACAACACCTAAAGAACCCGCAAGAGAGGTTACAATAGTTATAGCGGCATTACGTCCCACATGACGAGTCATGACAGTCCATAGCGACGCCCCTTTAGCCCATGCCGTACGGACATAATCTTGTCTCAACACTTCTAATACCGCTGTTCTTGCTAAACGAGTTTGGGCAGCTAGAGTTCCATACATCACAGCAATCAAAGGTAAAAAAATATGTTGTAATACATCAAACAATCGTTGATAGGACACCTGCTGATTATAAGTGCGATCGGGACTGGTAAATCCACTAATAGGAATCGGAATATGGGTGAAAGGAAATGTGCCATTGAGTCCTACCTTTTCGATTAAAAAAGGCGCCACCACAAAAATAGGAATAGCGTATAAAATTAAGAATGTCACATTTAAGGAATAGTCCGGCCAACGATTCTGTTGCAAAGCCATGATAAATCCAAAAAAAAGACATAACACCAATGTGATGATCATGGGTAAGATAGAAAGAGTTAAGGAATATTTAAATCTTTTGGTCACTTCACTGATTACAGTCTTATTGGGATCACTTCTTAATGTTCCAAAGTCTAAGGTAAGAACTCTCCGCATATAACTGAAAAAACGCGTTTCGAAGAAAAAGATAGAAATTTTCTGTGCCGTCGTCGGCTCGGCGTAATAAAAACTTTTATGGGTCTCATACCATTCACGCAAGGCTAAAGCCGTCCTCTTGAGCTCGTTTGCATTTTCAGGAAAAGGAGTCAAGATTGCATTTAAAGAATTATTATTTTGAGATAATTTTTTATTAAATTCTTTTTCTGAAGAAGATAAATCTGACCCAATATAGGCATTACGATAAGTTCCACGTTGAAAAAATCTTAAAGCCAGCTGGCGTGTGTTTAAAGGCTCTTGAGAGCTTTCCACTACCTGGAGTAATTGAGGCAATACATATCTCGCTTGATCTCCGAATTGGATGCGTAGTTTATCATAATCACTATAGGGCATTTCTTCAAGAGATTGGGGTGTTTCTTTGCGGTTGCTCAACTTCCAAAGGGTAGTATCCACATCTTCTTGGGTTAACCAAGGAGCTGTATTAAAAAGGATGGGTAAGGTTAAACCATAAAACTCGCGGAAAAGTAGATAGCGGTCATCACTCCCATAGGCTAAAGCCCGTCCTTGTTTTTGACTTCCTTCTTTACTGATATCAATGATCGAGACGGGATCACCAGGTGCTAAATTAATGATCAAAAAATTGACCAATATAATGAAGAACAAAGTAATCGGTAATAACAATAATCTTCGAATAATATAATGCGTCATTTTATTTTCATTCAGGGATTTTTAAAATCTTTTATCCAAAAGATACTACTATCAGGCTCAGTCATATTTGCACCAGGAATAAGATCCTGTCTGTCGGCTGGGATAAATACATTTTGCAACTTCTCTCGATACAGCAAAGCTTCTTTCCAGCAAAAGAGGAATATATAAGGAGCCTCTTCGTGAATAATCTGATGAAAGCGATGATAGAGTTCAATGCGTTTTTGCGGATCTGATTCATAATCTAATTGATCGATGATTTGATCCACCTCTTGATTGCTAAAACCGATATAATTAGACGATCCTTTTTGATCTCCTTTGTCAGTATACCAGATTTGTCGTAAGTCTTCAGGAGGACTCCCCATCGACCAAGCCATCAAGAGTGCATCAAAATTTTTATCATTGATTTTAGATGTAATATCGGGAAAATCCAATCCATTCGGACGGCAATCAATGCCTATTTCTTTAAGAGATGTGGCGATAAACTCTGCGATATTTTTTCCAATCGAAGAACGTCCAATATAGTTTAGAGTAAATCTAAAAGGAACATCCTGACCGTCAATGACTTTATCGATAATGCCATCTCCATCATGATCATACCAGCCTTCTTCTTCCAGTAACAACCTAGCTCTCTGCAAGTCGAAGGGCCAAGGTTTAATACTTCGGTCATACGCGTTGCTAAAAGGAAACAAAGGACCTGTAATTTCAATGGCCATATGATTCATAAATTGCGTAATGATGCGTTGGCGGTCGACAGCCATCGTTAGCGCACGGCGGACTTTGGCACTATTAAAAAAGGGCTTTTTTTCATTCCAACCCACATAAGAAAAAATCCGGGCCACATAGTCTAGACGATTAATTTTAGCGTGTTCTTTCTCTTGATCTGCATACTGTTTCGTTTTAAGAAAATTCTGTAACTCTAAGAGCTGGTCAGCACGCACGGCGTAAGTGGTTAAGCGGTTGCCTTTAAAATCTTGCCAAACATTATCAAAACTTTCTTTAATTTGAATTTCACGTCTTTCCATTAAATTAGCAAAAGGTTGATAAAAATCACGATTACGTCGGAAATTAATTTGTCGATCCGTGCGACCTTCAAAAACCCAAGGACCGCAGCTCACAATAATATTCCGTGCCCAATGTTGATTAAAACCCTGGGCCCAAATGGCATTCGTCCGGTATGTTTCTGGATCTTTATCATCCTCAACAATTTTTTGTCCGTTTTGATAATATTGATACACAAAGGAAGCTAAGGGACGCAGGCCCCCTGTCGTTTGAGATGATACATATTTGGTTTTGAAGACCTCTTCGCCATTAGGCAATGTGAATTTTTTAGGTCTCCAACGCACCACAAAAGTAAGAGGATCAATGACTCTAAATTCTTCTATATCAATTAAATAATTTCTTAGAGCTACAGCAGCGGCTGCACTAATATAGGGATTCATCACTGCATCAAAGAAAAACTTGAAATCCTCAGCTGTCACCTGATGCTTTTTTAAGAAATGCTCAGATAATTCAAATCCAGCGGGAAAAAAATCTTTTCTTAAGGGCTGCCAGAAAACATTGTCACGCAAGTGAATCCAATACTCTTTAGACCCATCCTCTGTCTTGCGTTCTTCCATTTTTATAGCCATGTTGGGACAAAGTGTCTCATATTTCCCAAACTGCAGTTGTGCCACAGATACATTGCACATATTGTTCCATTCGCTCACCTCTCCCCACTCACTGAAAGGGAGTAAATTGTCATATTTACCAATAGTGGCATCTTGAAAAATTCCTGATGCTCTAAAATGTGGCCCTAATAATTCAGGTAGAGTTTTTTGATAAAAGGGATCCTCTTTCAATAAATTGGGCAAAGAAGGATCCATATGCGGACGATTTTTATAAGCCACAATAGAGGAAGCTAGAGAAGGATTTTGTGGTATAAAACTTCCACTCCCCACAGGTATCTTTTGTATATCTGACTGAATCGTGCTCAAGTCCCCTCTTAATGCTTCAACTTCCGTGCGGAGAGTTAGCATATCCTCTTCTAAAAGGGACGAAGACCAATAAAGCATAATCAGCAAGCCTAAAATGGCGCAGCTGATAAGAAAGCGTAGAATATACATAGTTAACGATTCTTTTTTCATATCGATATCCCTAAAAAATCACTAAATGATAGTGATGGTTTGCTTGAGGATTCAAAATCAAATGAGGAATGAGATTTATGTCTGCCAATCCTCGACATATCGCTAAAAGAGCGACCACGATTCCAAAGATACCCACGATTTTGTTGTAATGTCTTTTCAGTGGATTCAACAGACGATGCGCATGCATAGCAATGAAAAGCGAAGGAGTAGTCAAAAGAGCAAAAACACATCCATTGATTAATCCTACCCAAACACTTCCTGAAAGAGCACAGGCAGAAAACACGATCAAGGTTTGTCCACACGGTAATGCTAGAGTAAAAAAACCAAATAAAAAGGCCGGCCACGCTTGATCTCTTAACATTAAAAGAGAAAGAGTATGATTAGCTGCAGCTAAACGTCTAGACAAAAAGTGGTAACCTGGATAATGCCACCCAAATAGAGCGAAAAGAGAAATGAGAAGAAGCAAAAAACCAAAAATAAAACTCGTCAAAGCGCCTATTTTATAAGCGCTTAAAAAAACATGTACCACAGCTCCCAACCCACCAGCCAAAGCTCCCGCCATCGTAAAGGACATTAAACGTCCCAAAAAATAAAAATAGCGATATTTGTGCTGACTGATCATCATCACTAAAGGACCACACATTCCGATACAGTGAAAATTTCCAAATAAGTAGATGGGCAGCATCGTCAATAGTAAAGTCATCGGACGTTTAACTCATCTGATTTTTTTACTTTATCTTGATAAGCCTGTTGAATCTTCATCATATCCATTCCCGTCGATCCGGAACGCTTGGTATGAGCGACCACTGTCACAAGAATCATCATGCCCATAAAAAAACAAAAGATCGCAATCACAATTTTTTGAAAGATTTTCATGCGTGCAAAAATGGACATCCTAACTCCTTTTAAATCGTGAAAAAATCTAGATTTTTATTTAGGGATGAGGCCTTGTATGGAGTCATATACAACGATTATCGCTGGACCCAAAACCCCCCTTTTTTTTGACCCCTACGTTCTATAGCAATCTCACCTAACCATTGATTACCCATAGATTCGATCAATCAAGTAAGCGTCAAATGTCTAGTGATTAAGATAGTGCAATCCTTTAAAACCTTCCAGCTCTTTTCATGATTGGATGTCGATTAAAGCTTGGTAAGTGAATCGCTCTACATTAAAACATCTGAGAATGAAAGGATTATGAATCGCCAAAGAAAGGAGTGTTTATAAAAAAATAACTTGATGCTATACAAACCTTCATGAACGAGAAGGAGCTCATATGACCATTCCTATTGATATCGACGCTATTGTAGACAGCCTAGTCAACAAAACCAAACACTATTTGATCACTAATTTAGGCAGAGTCATCGAAGATGCTCATACCGATGAAATTTATAATGCTTTGTCTTATGCGCTGCGCGAAGAGGTGATGATCCATTGGTTAGCTAGCGTGCGCACGCAAGTCAAACATGATGTACGGATGCTCTATTATTTATCGATGGAATATCTGCCTGGAAGAATCCTTAGTAACGGGATCACAAATATTAAAGCATTAGATATTGTACAAGCCGTTTTACTGAAACTCAATCGATCCTATAATGATATTATCTATCATGAAGCAGATCCAGGCTTAGGGAATGGGGGTTTAGGTCGATTAGCCTCTTGCTTTCTTGATTCATTAGCCACATTACATTACCCAGCGCAAGCCTATGGATTAAGATATCAGTATGGGATTTTTGAGCAACAGATCTGGAATGGAGTCCAGGTAGAGGCTCCTGACTGCTGGCTGATCAGTGGCAATCCTTGGGAATTTCGCCGCGACACTAGAAGAGTTCACGTGAAATATTGTGGAACTCCTACCACCATGCAAAATATTCATGGAGATGACATTTATCAACTAAAAGATTTTGAGGAAGTTCAAGCACTTCCTTACGATTACCCTATCTTAGGATATGCAAAAAATAATAACTATTCGATCGTTACTCTTCGCTTATGGACCACTAAAGAATCTCCCCGTAATTTTCAGCTGCAGAGGTACAATGCAGGTCGCCTCGATCAGGCAGCAGAAAACTCTGCTCTAACAGACGTATTATATCCAAGCGACCATCATGAGACTGGCAAGCGCATTCGCCTCAAACAAGAATTTTTATTAGTCTCAGCCTCCTTACAAGATATTGTGCGCCATTATCTTTCTCACCACCAAAATTTTCGAGCCTTCTCAGACAAAATTCGTATTCAAATTAATGATACGCATCCAGCTTTAGTCATTCCTGAATTGATTCGCATGCTGATTCAAGAGCATGATCTACCCTGGAAAACTGCGGTAGAGATGACACAAGCCTGTACCGGATATACCAACCACACAGTTCTTAGCGAAGCATTAGAGGTCTGGGACAAGGAACTCTTCAACTACCTCCTTCCCAGACAACTGAGAGTCATCGAACGCCTGAACCAAGAATTTTGTAACTCGGTACGCACCATGTTTCCTGGTGATGAAGCACGTGTACGTCGTATGTCGATTATTGAAGGCAATAATAATGTGCGTATGGCCAATCTATCCATCGTGGGCTCGCATTCTGTTAACGGAGTTTCGGAAATTCACTCTGAGATTTTAAGAAAAAATGTCTTTAAAGACTTTTATGAGATGTTTCCGAATAAATTTGTAAACGTGACAAACGGGGTCACCCAAAGACGTTGGTTGCTGGAATGTAATCCTGAATTAGCAAAATTTATCACAAAACGGATTGGTGATGGATGGACAGTGGATTTTACCCGAATTGCTGAACTCAGTAATTTTGCAGCCGACCAGCCTAGTCAGGAAGAATTTTTAGCGATTAAAAAACGCAATAAACAGCGCCTAGCTGAATACCTATCAGAACATAATCGCCAGCGAAATGATAAAGGGGATGTGGTTGTGGGCTCCCCTCTCATCGATATCAATTCCCTATTTGATGTCCAAATCAAGCGTATTCATGAATACAAACGTCAGCTCATGAATATTTTACATGTCATCATGGTCTACCAGGAGATTGTAAAAAATCCTCACCATCAGCGGATCAAAAGAACTTGTATATTTGCCGGTAAAGCAGCGGCTTCTTACGAGATGGCCAAAGACATTATCCGCTTCATTTATGCAGTCGCAAGAAAGGTGAATAAGGATCCTGCGACTTATGATTTACTTAAGGTTGTATTTATTGAGAATTACAATGTTTCTCGGGCCGAATTGATTATTCCTGCAGCAGATTTGTCTGAGCAAATTTCTACGGCCGGTACAGAAGCTTCGGGCACAGGAAACATGAAATTAGCCATCAATGGAGCTCTCACCATTGGCACTAATGATGGAGCTAATATCGAAATGCGGGAGTCCGTGACAGATGCGTGGTGGCCGTTTGCCTTTGGAGCCTCTGCAGAAGAGATAGAGAAAATGCAGTTAGATCAATCCTATCATCCAAAGGAAATCTATAACAACAATCCCCTCATTCGCGATGCATTAAATACTCTTAAAGATTACACTTTTGCTGCAAATGAAGAGGAACATCGAGCCTTCAATGGGTTATATCAAAAACTCATCGAGGGTTTTTATGGATCCGGGGCTGACCGATACTTTATTCTGAAAGATCTAGACAGTTATTTTGAAGTGCAAAAGAAAGTCGAAGCTTTATATGAGAATCCTCTTAAATGGGCAGAGTATGCACTCCATAATATTTCTGGCATGTCGAAATTTTCAACAGACCGTTCCATCCAAGATTACAGTCAAAAGATCTGGGGCTTGCAACCCTGTCCGACCGATGAAGAAATTTTAAGACGCGTAGAACATGACTACCGTCTATATAGTCGTTAAGCAATGAAGAAAGGTGGAGGAAACTCTACCTTTCTAGTTCGTATAGATCCCATTTTTGCACAAGCTGATGGTAAAGCCCGCTTGCTTTTACGCGCTCTAATCCATCATTTAAACTCTTCATAAAATTTTCTAAGTCTGTATTGGCTAGCGTCACAAGTCTTAAGCCCTGACGTGTGAAGGGGCGGGTAGCAATTTTCAAGCGCCCCGCATAAAAGCTTTTGGTCATGACATGGGCATGCCACATGTCCATAATCACCCCATCGATCTTATTGCGGTTTAAATCTTCTAAGGCTGAATTAATATTATCATAAGTGAGCAAAATCATCGAAAATTGTCGATTGACTTCATAAATAGAGGGAGAACCTGCACTCATTCCCACTAATCGATTTTCCATTTGCTCCAAATACCGAACATCAGAATTTTCTCTTACAACTAAGACCATGCCAAGCATGTAAAGAGGGTCTGAAAAAAAATAATGACTTTCGTTAATACTATTTGGAACCATAAAGGTAAAAACAGCATCATACCCTCCAGCTCTCAAGTCTTCCAAAAGCGTATTAGGATTGGCCGAGACAAACTGTATACGTAAATTAGCCTCTTTAGCTGCAGCCAAAACGAGCTCTTCTGCAAAAGCTTGGACATTTGGCTCCTTGCCGGTGAATTGAAAATCATTCCAGTTAATATTTCGGGCAATGAGATGGTATCGATCTTTAAGACTGCGACCATTAGAAAAAAAACAAGCCTTAGATACTCCTAGAAGGACAAGAAGAATCAACAGCCCTATGCTAGCTATGCGGATATTTTTTTTATTTAAAATTTGATTAGAAAAAAGCACTTTCTATCCCTATTTGTTCACATCAAACATCTTAGCACACGAAGATCAATTAATAAATCCTAATTCTTGATCAAATTGCTTAGTTTATTTAAAGTGCGCAAATAGGTACATACAGAAGGGATTTTATCATGCTAACTATGCCAGTGAATCAATCAAAAACACGTATCAAAAAAACCCCATCGATTAACCAACTTTCATGCGACATGAGCAGAGTGGCAACCATCATTTTAGGCGGGGGCCAAGGAAGTCGACTCTATCCACTAACCCGATCTGACTGCAAACCAGCTATTACCTTTGGAGGCAAGTACCGCTTAATTGATGTACCTATGTCAAACGCTATCAATTCAGGCTGTCAGAAAATTTTTATCGTCACACAATTTCTCTCCAAAACGCTTCATGATCATATTTTTAAAACGTATCGTCCAGGATCCTTCAGCTCAGGTTTTGTGGAAGTTCTTTCAGTTGAAGAAAAGCCGCACACTAAAGCTTGGTTTCAAGGCACAGCCGATGCCATTCGTCAAAATCTAGACTATTTGACTGATGTCCCTATTGATTATTTTTTAATTTTGGCAGGTGACCAACTCTACCAAATGAACTATCAAAAAATGATGAAGGTGGCCTTAGAAACAGATGCAGATGTAGTCATCGCCGCACTGCCTGTGGAAGAAAGTCAAGTCAACCGTTTAGGAATTTTAAAAATTAATTCAGACGCAAGAATCACCGATTTTGTAGAAAAACCCTCAGATAAAAAATTGGTAGAAAAATTAAAGGTTTCTCCTAGTGCCTTAGAAAAATTCCATCTTAAAAGCAACAAGAAATCCGTCTACTTGGGTTCGATGGGGATTTATCTATTTAAGAGAAAGGCTTTGCTTAAATTACTGTTAACGGATATGCGTGAAGATTTTGGCAAACATCTCATTCCTACCATTATAAAGAATGGTAAGGCTGTCGCCCACTTGCACGATGGATACTGGGAAGATATAGGAACGATTGAATCTTACTTTCATGCGAACATTGCTTTAACCAAAGAAAAGCCCGATTTCAACTGGTATGATGAAAAACAGCCCCTTTTTACGAATAGTTTGCACCTTCCAGCCTCCAAAATCTATCAAACCAAAATACAAAACTGTATTATTGGTGAAGGTTCATTAATTGATGCCAAAGAAATTACTCACAGTATCTTAGGTCCTAGATCGAAAATTAATAAAGGGACCATCATCAAAAACTCTTATCTGCTCGGTAATGATTATTACCATTCTCCTGCCCAAGAAGGCCAACCATCTAAGTGTTATCAAATTGGGGAAAATTGTCGCATTGAACGTGCGATCATTGACAAACAAGCCATCATTGGCCATAATGTCGAACTCGTTAATAAAAACAATTTGACGGAGTTTAATAGTGATAATCTCTATATACGGGATGGGATTATTATTGTTCCTCGTGGGGCTTGCATCCCCGATGGTTTTTCTTTATAGGATAGCGTGATCCATGGCAGTTTGGGCCCTTGCAGATCTACACCTCGCGCTTAATGTTCCAGATAAAAAAATGGACTATTTCGGCGACCCCTGGGTACACTACACGGAAAAGATCCAAGATCATTGGCAAACTTTAATTACGCACAAGGACTTAGTTTTACTTCCTGGTGATATCTCGTGGGCTATGCGACTCGAAGACGCAGCTATCGATCTTCAGTGGATTGACCAACTCCCCGGCACTAAAGTGATGATCCGTGGAAACCATGATTACTGGTGGTCGTCGCTTAGTAAGGTTGAATCCATTCTCCCTCCCTCTATCCATTTGATTCAAAATAACGCCTTTAATTGGAACGGATATTCGATCGCCGGAGCCAGGCTTTGGGATTGCGAGCAATTTAATTTTAATTCTTACATAGACTTTAAAGAAAATCCTCGTGCAAAGAAGCTGACCGCAACGGAAGAAAGCCCGCAAGAAATTAAAAAAATTTTTCAACGAGAATTAGGCCGCTTAGAACTCAGTTTAAAAGCTTTAAATCAAGACGCTTCTGTTCGAATTGCCATGACTCACTATCCCCCCGTTAGTGCAGATCTTCAAGAATCTGCAGCCACAAAACTTTTGGAAAAATATCATGTACAAACGTGTGTGTTTGGTCATTTGCATAACGTAAAAAAAAATATCCCTCTTTTTGGTAGCAAGAATAGCATAGATTATTTTTTAACTTCGTGCGATTTCCTTGATTTTAAACCACAATTAATATATAATTAAATTTTTTCATCTATCTTTAATAGAATTATGTCAAAATTGATTAAAATATTTTTGTTGTTTGTTATTATACTGTCCCCGCTACAAAATCCTATTTTTGCAAGTGGGCCAGAAAGCTTAATTTTAGGGAATTCTGAGGGCTCTACTGCAAAAGAGCCCCCGCAAATAATGGAAACGCCGGATCCAACTGCACTAAAATTGAACTGGTGGGAGTATTTTGATGTAAAAAACCCTCCTGAATTTGCCCAGCGTATTCAAGCCGAAAGTCAATTGCTTTATTCTCAATTATCCAGACTCTCAGGAAAAGATTTAGAGCTAGCGACCTCATTAATTAACAACATCCTGATGCATTTGAATGCAATTTTAGCAGCCAAACAGCAGCCTCCTTTAGAATCCCCCACCCCTCAACCGTTTCTACCCACTTACACGATCGATCAGCAAATCGAGCTTAACCACAAAATTAAACTCGTCTCTATCGACAAAAAAAATGATGAAGAAGACCTTGAGAATATAAAAAACCGTATCGATCGCATGCAAAAACATCTCGATAGCCTCATGGTTGCCTACTTAGAGCAAAATACACCGTCTGTGCAAAAAATGTTGGATGGTTTGGAAATTATGGCGAACAAGACAGCTCTATCTTCGGCACAAGAACAACTCAAGCAGCTTTACAAACGGGTAGAAATTCAGAAGACTAAACTCTCCTTACTTCAAAAGGAGCTAGAAGCTACAAAGGAATTGTTAAATTTTAAAGATTTTGATCCCAATAAACTTGAAGCAGATATCAAGACTGCAGAACAAGAACTTGAACGCAAGCAAGCAGAGTTATTAAAATTAGAGAACAATGCCTACCTGAGCACTTCACAAAATCCTAATGAAAAAAATCTTTTTACCCAAAAGCTTATCCATGCTGCTGCTGAAAGAGCTCTGGCACGTACGAAGGTCGCGTTTTTTAACCTAAAGTATAATCTTTATATGCATTTTAACAGACATTTCGATGAAAGCCATCAAGAAATGTATGATAAACTGAACGATTGGAAAGAGCACTTAGATAAAATTGTGCGTAATGCAAAAGATTGGAAAAAAGTTGCTTTACGCGAACAGGATCGCGTGCGCCAAGAATATACGACCTTAACCTCTCAGCAAGAGACTATCGATAATAAAACATTGCGCCTCAATCAGGCACGGCGTCTAGAATCTTTAGAGACACTCTCGACTCTGCAACAATTGGAAGATGAAGTAGAGAATACCTATTGGTTAATCCATCAACTGGAAAACTTCATTCGCACCGATAGCAGCTTTATGGAAAACAGCTGGATGAATTTTACAAGTGCTGTTTCCAAAGCGTGGGAGATGGTGGATGATGGTTTAAATTACACGTTATTTAAGATCGGCGAACTGCCCATTACGATCCTATCATTAACGCGCATCGCCATTATATTAACTCTCTCTATCTTTATTTCTAAGTTACTCCGTACGGCCTTAATGACTTTTGGGAATCGCCGAGGAAAAGTCACTGTTTCGACCCTTTACAATCTGGGACGACTGATCCACTATTCCACTTTAATCATCGGCCTACTCGTGGCTCTTTTTTCTATTGGCTTTGATTTTAGCAATTTAGTGTTGTTGGCCAGTGCCCTAACCTTGGGTATCGGATTTGGTTTGCAATCTTTCGCGAATAATTTTATTTGCGGTCTACGCATATTATTCGAAAGAAACTTGAAAGTAGGCGATTACATTGAATTGCAGTCAGGAACTTACGGAAAAGTCACCGAAATTCACGTTCAGAATACTCTGATTTGCACCTCTGATGGAATTGAAATTGTGGTTCCTAATTCAGAGTTAACCAATCATACGCTTATCAATTACACCATGAACAACGATTTTCGAAGATTGACGATCCCCTTCTCTGTCGCAAGCGATGCCGATAAGAACTTGATTCGTAAAATCGTCTCGGAGGCTGCTAAGCAGGTTCCTTGTACAGCTCCGGCCTCTAAATATGGTTCCCCTCAAGTATGGTTAAAAAAATTTGATAAATACACGCTAGAATTTTGTTTAGTGGTATGGGTCAACTACAAAATGAAGTCTTTTACCGATTCAAAAGAAGCTGATTATTTATGGGAAATTGAGAGTATTTTACAAGAATACAAGGTCCCTTTAACCTCCAACTCCCCCACCATTTTACTGGCACAGAACAATCAACTCGTTGAGCTCCCTCTCCCCAGTGAAAGCTAAAACCTGAAGTCGCAAACTTTTGGGGCTACGATTTTTGAAAATGCCAGACCTCTCGTTTAGGCATATACCTAAAGGGACGGCTGCAATCCCTCTACTATCCCCTGATAGGTGTTTTCTAAAAGATCCTTTAAATAGTGTTTTCTGCTTTTCATCCAATAGCCTTTGATGGTGGGGTATGGATAGTGGTCGTGACTTTTCCACCATAGAGCCATAGCGATGAGTTTCAGTATAGGAGTCAGAGATCCCATAGGCATCCCCAACAATTAACAACCAACTTACAGCAAAAATAGAGGGCAATACTTAATCTCTA
This sequence comes from Chlamydiales bacterium 38-26, assembly GCA_001897225.1. Lineage (GTDB taxonomy): Bacteria > Chlamydiota > Chlamydiia > Chlamydiales > Parachlamydiaceae > Neochlamydia. The sequence continues at coordinate 198,278 of MKSK01000005.1, read as the reverse complement.
CACTGCCTAACAACGCGCAAAATTGCCCGTTAGTGGACCGAATTTGTGCATAGTTTACAGGGGAAAGGGATTAAGCAAATCCGATTTGATTATAGGAATAGAGGGAAAGTTACATTGGATTGGAAGATCTTTTAATACATCAAGAAAACAATTGTCAGCTATAGGAGACACTATTATTTTGTCGATAATTGATTCAGATAATTTATTATATGAAGTTATAATTGCTAAAAACGAAGAGCTGTTAGCGTATATTTTCCATTGAGCATCTGAATCGCTATTATTGATATGCCAGCAGTTAACAAAAAATTGTCGCCTAAGAGCTGTATATTGCTCTTATTTTTTACATTCTTAACATTTTCCCATGCTTTTGCAAAAGCGTGGATTGTTTATAGATAACCCTTGGATGGGAATAATTGATATCGGATGGCGGTACTTCGGATTCAATAAATTCGGGCTCAGTTATAACTGTATTTTCCCTGAGATTAACAGGAGATGGAAAACCCTCTCAAGGATCTGTTTTAGAAAATTGAGTTAATGATGATAAAAAGAGGCTTTTAGTTTTAATCAGCAAAGCGAATTTTGAAAAGTCCATATACTGCCAAGCTCCTGGCCATTGATGGTTCTTTTAATGCAGAGTAAGGGGAATTGAGCTTAAGATATATAAGGCATGATTTCAAATGACAGGTATCAATATTGGTTAATACGAAGTTCTAAATCGAATAATATAGTGAGCATATCATCAAAACTGAAGGGCTCATTAAGGTACATGTCGCGCATCAACTGATAGTCATGTCGCAATGCATGTAACCTCTCAGTCTGAGGAACGAGACGAAAAGTTCCTGATTTGGCTAAGTCATAGTTTGCCCAAGAGCTGCCGAAGAACTGACTCTTCCATGAAACGACCTGGTTTCGGAGGTCATAGTTATTTATTGCTTTAATTGCCTCTGGATGATTTGAAAGCAGTGCAGTATCGGCATAATGACGTGAAAACCTATCCGGCATTGGTTTATTAGGTGGTCGATGAAATTCAGCATGTAGGATTGTAGCTTTTTCCCAGAAACTTCGTTCTATCTCTAGAGCTATGACTTCACATTTCCAATCATGAAATGGTTTGGGGAAAATCTCAGCAATCCATGGCTGTATCTTATGGCATCCTGTTGGTTGTTGATCAGTTAGGGAACCGAATTCTAGCTTTACGGAGCGTTTGATATATGAAAATCCTGTGGGTATCGATGATGGATAATGAAAAAGAAGCACAGGTGAATGAGTGTTCAGATCTTTTAAAAACTCGAATCGTATTTGCTCACTTTTTCCTATCATGTTCGCTACTTCTATTTCTAACATCGGCATGATCTGGGTTCGAACAGCAACTTCGCAAGCTAGTTCAGCCTTTTCCATCCACTTATGAGCTTGATTCCGCGTGGGGCCAACTTCTGGGAGCTTTAAGAAAGAGGGAGACAAAGAAAGATCTATGTCTTCAGAAAAGCGGTTGATGGCACCAAATACCTTAGACAATGAGGTGCCACCTTTAAATACTAGACTTGCTGCAAATTCCGATTGGAATAAAATATCAAGCAGCCAACATACCCAGAAGTCTTTTTCCACGATTACAGGCGATACATTTTTCTTAATGGCAGCTTGTTCAATGTAGAGGCGGCGTTCGTCCCCGGGAAGTTCTAAAAATTCAAGTTTCATATATCTTCTTCAGCTAGTTTTTTGAAAATGGAGTGCATCCATTCAGGAGCAAGCCTAATATCTTTAAGCAGTTCTTGTCGCTTGTTTAGAGGAATAATTCGCTTTAAATGCTCAATTCGTTCAGTAGTCATATTTTCTTTACCAATCTCTCTAAGGGCTTGAATCAGAAGTCCACTGAGTTGACCTGCCAAGGCCATATTCTTAGGAGTTGTGTGCCGTAGCTGAATAGTTGATCCTCCGATTTGAATTGTTCGGTTGGGTCCATCAGTCAAAAATACTACTTTAGCAGGAACTTGTTCGGATAATCCTAAAATATTAGCAGCATAAGCACCTGATGGTTGAATACGTATGCCATCGCGATTAACTAAGGCCTCTGCTATTTTTTCTGGAGATGGTTGAAGTTGACCGAGAATGGGATGCTCTTTTGGAAAATCATATACTCCTCTTGCCAGGCGGCGAATAATGCCTTTTTGGACAAGTCTATGAAGAACGATATCGACTGCTTCTCTACTGCCTAAATCCAAAAAATCGGTTGGAACGAATACAGCACCCTCCCCCTGAGCTTTTATAGCTGCTAATATTTGAGAATCGACACTTTTTGCTTGTTTCTTACTAATCTTCATGTAAGAAATATTAACCTGTTTTTCTTACAAAAGCAAGATAAATTATTAATATGACTGCAAAAAGATCGATTCCTGGTCTATTAAGCGTTTGCAAACTTAAATTTTGTAAGAAATGCCGCGTTGTTTTTCTTACAAAACAAGGGCAACCTTTTGTAAAATCAATTTTTTATGCTGAAATCATATAAATCTTATCCGAAGTCAAGCAAGGCTGACCTCAATAGATGTATGAGTTTAAATAATTGATTTTTAAGTATATGACCATAATAGAGCAGTCTAGGAACAAAAATTTTTATTTGGAAAAGGTTTTATGTGTTGTATTGGTAGCGGAAACAGATACATAAGCACTGTTGATTTCACTCAGTTAGGTCCAAAAGATTGGGATAATGAAGATAGAGTTGAAAAGCTTGTACAGCAGGTTCGTGATGCTAACATAATTATTACTCCGGCGTTCACCATTGCCGTATTATTTCCCGTGACGTCCATATACACTATGAAGAGAGTTCCGAGTACGAAGATATTTTGCCTTGGTATTCCTTGAATCCTAAAAAGCAACAATATTATTGGACGCCTTCAATTCAGCATTTAAAGAGTTGCCTGAAGTTTCATTTCAAATCACTGGGATCATGAATTTGATCAAAGATTTCTATTACTTACAAAAATTGTAAAGGAAAAGTTCACGCTTTACGATTCTATCATAAGCAGTAAAAAAGCAGATGCAATATCTGTCGCAATTTTGACTATCGGTGGAGGAAATCTCTCTGCTGCTAAATCGATAGAAGAATCGTTAAATAAACACGAAAGAAGAGTCACAATATTTTTTTACATCTAGCCCCTCAACAAGACTCTCTATGCCCTTGGCATTCACCGCATGGATCACTCCATTGGAATAGAACTTTAGTTCATGCACTCGGACTCTCACCAACTGTGGACCGTGCTCGACCTTTTGCACAGCTAGAGTAGAGAGAGTCAAAGAATTGTGTCGTGAAAATAAAGAAAGATTTTGCATCATCATATCACCATTAAAATATAGATTTTAAAGCAAAAATACATACAAAACTTTTTAAAGCAAAGAAAAAACTATATAATGTAAAACTTTGGAATGACCTCCCTGATCTTCTATGTTGAAGCAAAATTTGTCCTCTCTAATCTCGTGCTAAGAGAAATTTCCTGATAGCGATTATCAAGGATTAGGCGCAATCGGGTTAAAGATCTTCGTTTTTCAGTAACCTTTGAAAACGACTTTTAATCTGATCATAAATTTTATGAGCAGTTCCTTTTGCTAAATCCCTAGAAGAAATCGGTAAAGGGAGCTCTGCGTCTCCCGGCAATGGATCCGTCGCGACTAGGTGAGCGTGCTTTCCGCCAGGTTTTAAAGTCATGCCAGCATATTTTTGGGCTAACTTAACCATTTTTTTCCACTTAAGCAACTCTCTTGAAAATTCAGGCATTTGAGTCTTAGATGAGTTCTCTTTAATTTCTTTAATCTCTACCTTTCTAGTCTTTCCTGGATGTCTGACTTCAGAAAGACCTTTCTCCTTAGATTTTATAAGGGGTAAGGGTTCGCTCCCTTCCACCTTTGTTTCCTGTTTCTTTTTGTCTTGTTCTATAAAAGGGAAATTTTTATTAGCCCGGATAGAGGGTTCTGATGTCGATGCAATTCTGTTTTTTTCTTCATTTTCTACAGGATCCACAAAAGCTTCTCTATTTGAAGAGAGACGAAGCGCAGCCATATTTCTTCGGTTATTTCTCTTATTTTTGATTGGCTGCTTCCTTTTATTCTTAAGTTTTTTTTCTTCCGTTTTAGATACCGTTTCTTCCAGGTGAAACATGGCATAATAAACTTTTTTCAAAGTTCGTACACATTCAATTAAAGAGCTAACCCAAAAACTCATTTGCTCTAAATTTTTTTGTATTTTTATTATTAATAGATCGTTGGGAGCTTCTTTTAACAAAGGATTTAATTTGCTATAAAGCAACAAGTAATTCTCAATATAGCTAAAAAAAATCTCATCACTATTAAAAAACAATTCTTCTTCAAAAATTTTAATGCACGCAATAGCCTGGCTAAAATCAAAATCCAAGCTCAGACTGTCTAGGTGCATTTTTAATCTATCCAATGTATCAGATTTTCTCCACTCCTGATCCATTTCAAGCAATAATCTTGAGGGTTTTTCATACATTAAAAGAAAGACGTCTCTTAAAAATTTTTCTATTTCAGGATCCAGCCCCTCTTCCTGTTTTGGCTCGAACTGCTTAAAGTTTTCTCGATTGAGGAAATGAGCAATTAAGCTTTGAAAATCCTCTACTGTATCGTTGAATAATTCTAATGGTTCCTTTTTAAATGTAGTCGTCTGATACTTTTCCATAAGAACCATGAAATAGAGGTAATTTTGAAAAAAAAGTTCCGTGTTACGCACGTATTGTAAATGGTGAATTAAAAAAGTATTTTTTTGAATAATCTGCAGAGAAGCGGTGCGTACCCACATAAATTGCTCCGCATAACCCTTATAAAATTTTTGCAAATGGGTATGCAAAAAAGGCGTCAGATTCTCCAGCCCCTCTCTAAATTTTTGGATTAACTCCAAACTTTCTTCTCTTTGCCTCTCATCTTTTGGAAGATGGGAGGAGACATTAAGCAACTGGGTAAATTCTGCTGAAAACCCTTCACTGTAAATGTCTAAAGCTTCTGAAAATTTTTTATGAGCATTTTGTTTGATTTCGTTAATCACTTTAGAATCTATGACTATACACGATCTAAGGGGTTTCAATAGAAAAGGATGCTTATTAGGGTCCTCTAACAGCTCTAAGAGATACTCGATCATCTCAATCATCTCGTAGATGTGCTGATTTTTTATACGCTCAATCTGTGAGAGCGAATTGTGGTTTTGACAAACGTAGTTTTGAAAATCCTCCATGAAATTTCTGCCAAACTTTAAAACAGATTCTTTTGGGGCATTGCTTCTAAAAAAATTGTATTGATTAACAGTTAGGTGGCCAAAAAAAAGCGCCCATCGCATGTGCCAAGTAGCTGAACGAGCGGAGGATTGGTTATTGCGGATCATGATTCTCCTCACTAAAATCCTAGCAAAACAATCCAGACAATCGATGAGTTTTTCATGATTAAAGATCAACCCTACCGTGGGAAGAAGTTGATGAGATAAAAATAAGGAAAATTTTCCCTTAAATTTTTGGTCCATCATTTGGATAATCTTAAAAGCTTCTGGGTCCGATGCAGAAGGTCTAGGCCTCATTTTTACTGGCAACTTTCCTTCCTCACTGAAATTGGGTCGAGTGATGAACTGAGCTCTAATGTTTTCCACTCTACTATCTGTATTTTTTATAGCCTGTTTTTGACTGAAAGAATTACAGATTGAGGGGGAGTCAAGTGTATGGACGGGAAGGGTAGCGAATGACATAGGATTATTTAAATAATTGAGGGTAAATAAAAAAAGAGATTGCAACTTGCGTTACAATCTCTTTATCAACAGATCGAGCAGGTTTATCTTACAGGACAAGCACCACCAGGACATGCAGCTTCTAGCTCCTCATCCCGCATTTCGATGCCTGAATAATCGATCTCTTTAAGTTTTGAAACATAGCTATCATACATTTCTTTAGTCACAACCTCTTGAGGAAGGTAAGCGTACCCTAGGTCTTCCGCATTTTTAGTCGGATCGTTCCGGAATAAAAAGGAAACCCCTACATAGGTATCCCAATTCTCTAAAAGCCAATCAATGATGGCTGGTACTTCCGAGGGATCATAGGAAATCGTATTAGACACATTTTGCTCACACCAAGTTTCCTGAAGCAGCTTATACCACTCTAGTTGAGTGACCGCAGAGTCCATATTGACTTCTACCTCCTCGACCTTGCCATTCTTACGCGTAACCATTGTACGTGTAAAGGCTACGTTTTCAAACTTCACAGGAAACTTGACTAACACAGATTCGGGTTCATAGGGCTTTTCTACCACGGTATAACCAGCGGCACGAAAACGTGTCACTAGAGGGTCATGCTTGGAGTATGTAATATTGTTGAAAATATACTTACCCAGAGGGAGATGAACTCCCTCAGGAACTTCGCCCCATTCCTCCGTACCCATGATTTTACTGAGTGTTCCACTCGGCTTTACGCAGGTAACGTTTTTAGGTAAAGGAGAATTCAACTCATGAGCCATACTATAAGCTGCACTCACAGTAATATTACGCATTCTTTTGAAGTCATAGGCTGTTAAGTCAGCTCTTGCTCTAATTCCTGTCAATCCTACACCACATAGATGAAGAAAGTCATTGTTAAGGTGCCAAGCTTCTTGAAGAATCTCATCACGCAAATTGACCATCGTTTGACGGTAGTTCATTCTTCCTGCTAAGTAAAGAGCTCTTTCTAACCCGATTTTATCCCCTTTAAAGGCTAACACATTGACTTCGGTCAAATTACAGAAACTTTTATTGCCCAAAAGAATTTCTACACAAGGATTGCATCCTTTAAACCAAGGCGCTCTTCTTTCTGCTTCCATGGCATTGATAAAACCTGGCTCTGAGCCGCCTGAATCCATCATGATCTGAAAGAGATTTTCAAGCTCAGGCTTTGTAGGCTTTTGACGAAACAGAAGGCTATTGTTCGATTGCTGACGGTGTGCATTCCCTTTTAACCACCATTCTTTTTTAGCTACGGCAAAATCTTCCCATTCGGGTTGCCCATACTCAAACAAAGCAATTTGCGCAGAGCGACGGCTAGATAAAATAGTCCCTAACCAATTCACAATATCTAAAATATCTATACGTGTTAATAACTGATCAGCCCGATCTGACAAGATTTTAGCGATGGCCTTAAAAGCTTTGGCTATTTGCTCATCCCCAGACGAAATCCATCCATATCCTTTTAAGCGCGTTCCAGCAGGGCGAATTTCAGAAAAATCTAGGATCAGTGTCTTGGCTGGATATTTTCCTGCCACTAACTTACCTACGGCTTTAGCCCAAGCAATAGCAGAATCTCCAACCTTGATTGTCCACGTTTTAGTTTCCAGATCGTAGGTTTCTACGTTATTTTGCACTCCCCCTTTTCCCGTACGATTGGAACGAATGACACGTATTTCTTGTAAAGGACGGCGAAAACCGTTTAATGTTCCTGTAATGGGTCTAAACCCCACTCCACAACCCTGCAAAAGTAACCAAAGAACGTCGACTATATCATAAACCGTTTCCACGTGTGTATAAGAACAATTGAACATGCTCGACTCACGCGTGCGGCTTAGTTCAGTTCCGCCCAACCAAAGCGTGCGGCCTGCAGGAGCAACACGGCGCTCTAAGACTAATTGACGTAACTCTTCTAATTCATCATCTTCGCGTTCATTCAAAGAACGTCCTAAAGCTCTTTCCCATAGCCAACGTTGATGGTTGATGACCCGTTCTACAACTTGCTCCCAGCTTTCTAGCAGAGTTTCTCCCTCGTTGATAGGGCGATGATAGGTTCTCAAAGCTGTGGCCATGGCCCGTGCTGTTGGTTTTGTCATGATCAATTCCTTGAATAAAATTTTGGTGTGTTTAGGGTATACCCTTCGCGGGTAAAACACAAGATATTGTGGTCATAAACCAGAAAAACCACTACAGCTTGTGTTTTTAAAACACTTTGGTATCTCTTTTTTTGGCTTAAAAGTCAATATGCAGATTTCTTTTGAATCTGAAACCCAATCCTCTCTGATGCTTTATGCGTATGGGTGTTTTAAGATCTTGAATTTAAGATAAATAGGATGGATTAAAAATTCCCCTTTAATATTACATAAACAGTTCAAATTAAAGGACTTAAAACGACAAAAAAATTCCTATTTTAGGCGAGAATCTTTAAAAATTCTCTCACTTTTCCATCTTTTGGCTGGATCGGATTTTCCCAGGCATTTTGAGGTCTTTCCTTGAGAATTTTTTGAACCATAGACTCTTCTCGCTCTTGGTCTAAGAAATGATAATAATCTGCGCAGATGACCAAAAGTTCCTGAAAATCTTCTTCCGTTTCAAGCATGGGAACTGTCTGTTTAGCTAAAGTGCGGAAAAGATCAGGATCTCCCCCTTTAGCTAGGAAAGAAAGAACTTCTAAACTTAAATCCAAGTCCTGCTGCTTTTTAATATCGCGCGTCAGATAACGAATCATTTCGTCCGCACTTTCCGGATGAGTATGGGATAAAAGACGCGCTCTTAGAAAGGAAAACCAAGAAGTGTCCTTGACATAAGTTCCGAAGCTATCAAGAAGATCGGAGGTATAGGCATAATTATGGTTATCAATTTGTTCTGAAATGTAATCATATAGAAATGTTTCTAGATCGTTCGCACACCCATTGGAAATCATTTCAAAAACCTCAACAGGATCTGCCCCCTCGTCCGTATTTTCGTCTAAAATGACTTCTAAATTTGCCACAGCATCTTGAATGTCTTCTGGACGTGGCATGCTTTGGTGATCATAAGCAAAAATCTGATAATCTAATTCATCACAAAAGATCGATAAACAAGGTTTTTCGTTCGCAAGACGGCGCCAGAGCTCGAATATGAGCAAATAAATTTGATCTTGTTCGGCAGGCTCTAAGTCTGCATCAGCTAAGAGGGCATCACATAGATCTTCGGGTGAATCCGCCTCTTCTGCTAAGGCTCCAAAGGAAATTCTATCCAAATTCACATCCTTGTGATGGAGTCTTAAAAAAATTTCATCCAGAGGAAGGAGGCGATAATCTTCCACTTGCCAGGGCAAAACCTTAGAAGAAGGATCTACTAACCAATTAATACGCAATGAATTGAAAAGTGCTCGTCGTCCAAAATCCATGTTTTTACTACTCTTTATTTAATAAACTTATAATATCATATTTAAAATAAACAATCTACACAAGAACAAGGATCAATTTTGATAAGGTTTTGTCAAGAAAAAGGATAATCTCTATAAAAATTGACCCAAGTTAGAACTTTTGTTTTTTAGTCAAGCCCGTGTTCTGTTTTAGCACGAATGTACCTAGTCGTCCTATTAGCTATTGATCAAGGATTAGGGCATAATCACGGGTTAAATTAAAAAAGCGTCAGATAAGCGATAAAAATCCGATTGACTTTGTAGGTCTATCAAGAATGAATTTTTTTGAATTCTTGATAAGCAGTCTCCATATCTAGAATATGTTTCTCAACCTCTTGAAAAACATGCACGAGTGATCGACACTTTCTATCAAACTCTAATGTGTTCTTAAGATCATCTAAGTAGCAAGCTTCAGAGGAAATCTCGGGGATAGAAAGCGATGATGTTTTTTTTTCAATTTCTTGCAATTCGCTCATAAAGACCTTTAATGAATGAAAACTCAATGTATCACATCGCGTGAATCCTCTCAAGACCAACATCATCCTCTCTAGCAGATATTTCCTCAAGATGCCTTAACTAAATTGTCATTTGTTTGTAATAAAACGCAATTTCAAAATCGTGCAGAAAAGGATAAATCCCCCTGCAACAGCCAAAAAAAACATGAGGGCTAATTGATACGTTTGCCCATCGAAGAAATAGCCATTAAGCGCCACGTACAGAGAAACCACAAAAGCCCGCAAACCAATAATGGCGGAAGAAGCAGTCCCCTTAATTTCAGGAAACATTTCCATCGATGAGGCATAGACCACCGGATAGCTAATGGCAAACCCGCAAGAAAAAAGCAGCATTGAGGCTGTGATTCCATAGGCAGAAAATGGCAGGATCCAGCTCACGATTAATAAACACAAAGCCCCAGTAAGCGTTATCGTCTGACCAACAAAAATGCTAGCACGATTGCCGATGCATTGATTGACAAGACCCGATAAAAAACTAGTCAGACAGAATACAGCAATGATACAAGCCTGGTGAATCGAATAAGTCAATACAGATAACCCGATAGTATCGACATATAAAAAGGAGGCACTGGATATAAAAGCCATGTAGGCTGCATAGATCAGTGTAGGTGCAAGAGAAGTGAATAAAAAAGCCTGATGAACGAACAGATTTTTATAATTTTTCAATAATTTTTTTAGGTTAAAGATATCTCTGTTGTGTTTTGTCTCAGGTAGTAAAAAAAGGAGTAGAAACCATGTCAACACTGTAATGAGAGCCACCACCCAATAGTTACCCTGCCAGCCTATGGCAATATTTATAAAACCCCCGATCACAGGAGCACTAGCGATCAGCAAGGTCAACACGGCATTCATAATGCCCACAATTGTGACAGATTGATTTCCTTTATAAATATCCATGATCATCGCCGATCCCACAACCGCAGCTGTACTAGCCCCCAAGCCTTGGATAAAACGGAAAGCTAATAACAGATAAATGTTAGGTATTATAGCTGCATAAGCTGTTCCGAGAGCCCCCAACATCAATACCCCATTTCCGATCATCATCATTTTCCGTCTTCCATAGTTATCAGATAAAGGGCCATAAAAAAATGCAGCAATGGCATAACCCAAAAAATTATAAGCAATGGTTAACTGGATCACTGATTCTGAAACGTTAAAATATTTAGCCATTTCAGGAAAACCAGGCACAGAAATTTCCACTTCTATAGAGGCGGCAATAAATGAAAACGTAAGAAGAAAAAGGAAGTATTTAGGCATATTGTTTTGATTCAAGCTCACAGCAATCCCTACGTTAAATGCTAACAACGACCAAAGAAATCTCAAATCAACAAGACAAAGGCTTCATGATCTAGCCACAGACTCTATAGATCTCTTCGAACGCAACTCATTTTATAATTTTTCATCACTCATATAAGATTTAATAAAATAATGGTCTTTAAAAATTTCAAGAAACAAAATAAAACTGATCAATGCAGCCAAAAATACCATCATCGCTAAATTCAAAGCTTTCCCATCAAAAAAAAAGCCGGTTAAAGCCACATACAAGGCTACAAGTAAAGCTCGCGAGCCAATCACAGCTGATGAGGCGGTTCCTTTGACTTTAGGAAAAATGTCTAATGAAAAAGAGTAAATTAAAGAGTATGAGAGAGCAAATCCCATACTAAAAAGAGCCATGGCAGCGGTAATCCTTGCTGGTGAAATCAAAACAAATAAACTTTCTATCACGAAAAGCAAAGCCCCTATGAGAGTAATGATTTCACCCCACAATAAACACCGCCTGACTCCTAATAACCTTGAAATTCGACCCGAAAAAAAACTGGTTAAACAAAAAGCGCCTATAATCAAGGCCTGATGAAGAGAATAGGCTGTTATAGAAAGACCTAACGAATCCCTATATAAAAATGGAGCGCTAGCGATAAAAGCAAGATAGGCCGCATAGGGCATAGTGGGAGCAATCGCTGATACTAAAAAAATACGATGTGTAAACATCTTGACGTAGCATCTAAATGTCTCCTTTAATCTCATGGGATGGGTATCAATAGTCGTTTCGGGTAAACACACCAACAGGACAATCCATGAAATAACAGAGATAGCTGCCACAATCATGTAATTTCCCTGCCAACCCACAGCTAAGTTAACGAATCCGCCTATTACAGGGGCACTAGCAATTAAAATAGACAAGATGGCATTGATGATACCCACACTGGCTGCAGCCTCGGGTCCTTTATGATAATCTAATATCATGGCAGGTGCCACTACTGCTGAAGTGCTAGCCCCAAATCCCTGGATGAAACGAAAGATCAGAAGGCTATGAATATCGTTCGAAAAGGCAGTACCTAAAGCACCTATCATCAATATCGCATTTCCTATAATCATAATAAGACGTCTTCCATATATATCTGAAAGGGGTCCATAAAAAAATGCAGCTATGGAGTAACCTAAAAAATTCAATGCAATTGTCAACTGAATAACAGATTCAGTGACATTGAAGTACCGAGCCATCTCAGGAAATCCTGGAACAGAAATCTCCACCTCAATAGCGCTTGCGACGAATAGCAGAGCAAGAAGAATTAAAAAATATTTAGGCATTGCTGATTCCTAAGTCATCCAATCCCTGTTCCATGTAAAATTCCTGCTCATTTTTTTTCTGCACGTTGCGATCCTTGATTAGATAAGAATGAGAAGCTCCCTACAAACAAAAGAAAAATAAAACCCTATCACTTTAGAAGCAAAGCCTGTCGGTCAAACAAAACCTTTTATATGATGTCTTTACCGAAAAAGAAGCTTCTAGCACTCCTTTTAAAAGATTTACTCTGAATAAAAATAGATGCCTTTACCTAAGCATTTACGTTACCAAAAATTCAAAAGGCCGTTTTTGTAGCCGAAAACAGGATCCAAAGAGACGAAGATCGACTGAATTTTATTCAAAGGTAATTTCTTAAAGGGCTATAAACCAAAATTCAAGTTATCAACCTTTTTCTACATATAATTTGATTCAAAATCAACAAACTTCGTCTCTTGATTTCATTAAAAATTATTTTTTACTGCGAAGGTTAAATCCTGATGATCTAAACTCTATGGTTTTTATACCAAGAGTATAAAATTCTCCTCCTATATAGGAGGAGAATAAGACCGAGGTGACCCGTCATCTGACAGAAAGGAAAGATTTTTTCATTCTTTCCTCTCTAGAATGCAAACGTTCCTTCAACGAAAGCTAAGAAATCTGCCGTCCCTCTGCAGATATGGACCGCGAGCTAGAGGAGTGCTTAAGCAGCAAAAGGATGGATGACATGATGGACCGTTTGCAAAATATTAACGACATTTATCGCCTCGTGAGCACAAGTGATTGCCTTCTTACGTTTTTCACAACAATCTCTAAAATGATCACACTCTCTTTTCAAAGGTTCTAATTGAGGAATTTTAGCCATCTGATCGTAGACCTTCAGTCTATGATTGTAAAGCTTATGCTCTTCATGACTTAAAATAGCTAATTTTTCATGCCAAATTTTAGTATCATCAAACACAAGCACTGCTTTGGAACACGTGAGTTCTATTTTTTGTTGCTTGATAGGGCTCAATCGACTAACACCTACATCTGCATGAAAGCCTGATTCAAAATCCATATGAAAAGTCAAGGCATCTAAAACCCCACCTTGGCTATGATTTTGCTCTGTGTAGCAGATATTTTTAAGAGGAGCATTGCCACAAAAAGAGAGGATCAGTGAGATATCATGAGGGCCTAAATCCCACAGAACATCCTCTTCTTTATAAAAAGATAGTGGGTTAAATCTTTTAGATTGAATGGAAATCAGAGGGCCAAAAAGCTGTTCTTTGACAATTTCCTGCATCATATTAATAATAGGGTGGTATTGCATGATATGTCCTGTCATTAAGACAAGCCCTTGTTTTTCAGCAAGATGTGCGAGTTCAAGCCCTTCATTCATATCCATGCAAAGTGGTTTTTCAACGAAGACATCTTTGCCTGCTAGTAAAGCTTGTTTTACTAGCGCATAGTGCGTGGGAGGGGGAGTGGCAATGGCAACCTTTGTAATCTTAGGTTGTTTAAGCACACTTTGAAAGTCTGTCGTGAGTTTTACCTCCGGATATTTTTCAGCATATGTTTTTAAATGTTCTTCATTTAAATCACACAGTGTATGCAAGAGCCCTTGTGAGTAAAAGCTGCGGGCTAAATTTTTGCCCCAGTTTCCACCACCCACAAGAGCTAAAGACCGTGAGTCATCAGTATTTGACGTCATTTAATAACCCCTTATTTAAAGAGCTTCTTTAATAGATTTTGCTACATAGAATTGATCTTCCTCTGCTAACCAAGGATGCATTGGAAGACTAAAAACTTCTTGAGAAGCCTTTTCGGCCTCTGGGAGATCACCAAGCTGGTGATTCAAATAAGAAAAAGATTTTTGTAAATGGATACATCGCGGATAAAATATGCGCACAGGAATCCCTAATTGATCAAGATGTTGCATGATAAGATGCCGCTGAGGAGATCGAAGGGTGTATTGTGCATAAACATGCGTATTATGCTCTTGTACATGCGGAATCTCACAATAGTCTTTTAAGAGATGATTATAAATAGAAGCTCGTGTTTGACGAGCTGAAACCTCCTGATTAAAATACGACAATTTAACTTTTAAGATGGCTGCCTGTAATGTATCTAAACGTCCATTAATTCCAAGATAATTGTGATCTAGCCTGTTCACACTTCCATGCGTTCGAATGGATTTCATCTTTTCTGCTAATTTTTCATCATTTGTAAACACAGCTCCGCCATCACCGTAACACCCTAAGGGTTTAGTAGGAAAAAAACTTGTGCAACCAATGGTCGTTAAACTTCCACTCAGAACACCCTTTTGAGTGGATCCAAAACTTTGTGCTCCATCTTCAATGATCGCAATCCCATATTTTTTGGCTATCGCATTTAAAGCTGTAAAATCCGGCATCTGGCCAAATAAACTTACAGGCATGATGGCTTTGGTGCGGGGAGTAATGAGGGTTTCCACATGATTAAGGTCCATTAGATAAGTTTCGGGATCAATATCAGCAAAAACAGGTTTTGCTCCTAGCAAAGCGATGGATTCTGCTGTGGCTATCCAGGTAAAAGGAACAGTAATGACTTCATCTCCAGGGCCAATATCTAATGCCATCATAGCTATTTGTAAAGCAACGGTGCCGCTAGACACTCCTAAGCAATATTTGACCCCGATGTATTTGGCTAAGGCTTCTTCTAATTGATGAACTTCAGGACCCAGTATGAACTGTCCTTCATTCAATACTTTTTGAATAGCTCGATCTATATCTAGTTTGTAAATGTGGTACTGTTTGTTGACACCCGTGAATTCCATAAAATTTCCTTGTTTAAACACGTTTTTCGTCAGCGTTATTCAGGTAAATTTCTCAAGCATTTTCTTATAAATCGCTACAACAATTATAACTTTTTCTTGAATTTCAAAAAAACAACAAAATATTTTAATAAATAAAATAATAAAAATAAATAACTAAAGATTAAATAATTAAAAAAAATAACTAAAGATTAAATAATTAAAAAAAATAATAATTATTTTATTAATCTAATGTATCGACTAGATACAAAACCGATATTCCCATCAATTAGCTTGACTTTTAACCATTGACCTTCGTTCAGCACATCTAGCACTTCAACTTTAGTTCCTGCTCTAATAGGTTGACTATTAACAAGTAATGCTTGGGGATTTGATTCACGCTTTAGCATAGAGCCCTGAATCATGACACCTTCCAGAGGTTCGAAATATCTTTCATAAAACAGACTTCCTAAAAAAATCATCCAAACCCCTATCAAAAAAACATTAAGGCCCTTAAAAAGTCGAAAAGGTTTCCATAAGTGTATAGAAAATAAAAAAAACAGCAATAGGCTGAGAACATTGACAACCTGTAAACGTTCAGGCAAAGAAAGGAAGGTATGAAAGAAAAAAACATCCTTAAATATTGAGGAGGGTAAGGCATCTGGCAGATTGAGTTGCCGTCTTGTATGATCAATAGCTTGCGCTAAGTCCCTATCACGAGGTCTAAGTTTAGCTGCTTGATAGTAAGAGAATAAAGCGAGGGGATACTCTTCAAGATTATAATAAAGCTGTCCGAGGTTGGCATAAAGCCGACCATTGCCATATACAGGCCTGAAAACTTGCTCTAAATAAGCATTTAGTTCAAGTGCTTTATTAAATGATTGCTCACGAGAATAAAAGGTAGATGCTTCTACTCCTTTGTTATAAGAGGTATTTGCAGCATCTAGTATTTGTGCAGACGGGTTTTGGAAGGAAAGATAATACCATCCAATGACCAGCAAAAGTCCGATGCATGTAAGAATCGCTGTATAAGGATTAAGCTTCAACAAAGAGACTCCTTCTTATGTCGTAGTCATTGTTAGATCTCATAATTTTTTGTACAACACCAGTCCCTTTTCATAAGCCTTCTTTAAATCTCCTGTCTCAAGATAAGAGCCGGAGTACCGCAAGGCATCTATTTCTTTTAAGATGCTACGCACCTCGCCTTCTATACCGGTCAAAGGAAGATCTTCATAACTCATATCCCTATCGACGATCAACCCCTTTTCTTTTAGACGTACCATAAATATTTTTTTATAGAGCTCAAAAAAACCTAAGGAATCAAAGGACATCTTCTGCAATTCTGTATAGAGATCTTGACTCGTTTGCCTATCTTTTTTCTCACTTTGTTTCAAAACCTTCTTTAAAACCATTTGGGCGAGAGTTAATATGGCTAGAAGCGGAATTAGCCCTAAAATTTTCCAAGACCCTAGAAAAAGGTTATTTAAGTCCCTGGTTGTTAACACAAACATTTTTTGAGGTTCAAGGGGTGACAATGACTGATAAATTTTTATCCAATCTACCGGCCCAGATGTAGTTTTAACCGGCAATGGAGCGACGGATCTCAGTTCAATCATATCTTGCGAGGAAACAGAAACAGGAAGGGCTTTTGTGTCTATCACTTGATAGCGCTCTTTTTCTGGATCAAAGTAAGAAAATTGGATCGCAGGGATTTGCGCTACTGCAGAAGAGAGAGGATTCAGCACAACAGTAAAATTTTTGCTATTTTCTTGCAGTTTACCCACAGAAGGTAAATCGCTAAGTTTAAATAAACCGCTGAATCCTGGCTGACAACAAATTTCAGGTAGAGACACACGATCCCAATTAGATGTTTTTCCAGAAATTTCTAAATCGACGACTAAGGGATCCCCTACACTGACTTGAGCGGGACTCATTAAAGTGGCTTTAATGGTAAATTTTCCAAACGCCCCCTTGAAGGAAGCTGGTTGCCCTTCCAGGGGGAAAGGTTTAACAAGCACATGGACGGGGGGCGCTTCTGAAGATAATGTTGTTGAGGTAAATTGCTTATTTCCTAAAGCATCTTCGACATAGACAACCCCCTCCACGAGTGAAGGTCCCCAAGAAAAATCTCCAGGATTAAGGGCTTGAACTTGCTGAGAAATTTCAAATACACTCGTTTCACCTTCACTTAAATTTTGAATTTCATAACGCCCAATCCTCTCTAATCCTTGCGCCTCCAACATCGGCAGAGTTTCTTTTGAGAGTGCGATGTTACCTCTGTAAATATACCGATAAACCAGCTTAGTCATTTGACCAGGGTATAATTCCTTAGGTCCTTGAATCAAAGCCTCTAATTTGAGAGATGCCTCTGCCTGCCCCCTCGTTGGCTGAGAGGAGAGGTTTACTGGCCCCTTCACTTCATAAGAAATAGGCAGTGTTTGATAATTTTTCCCATTCACCTTCAGATTGATAGGTGATAGAGTATAAGTCCCTTGTTTCTGAGAGGGGATGCTGAACTGATAAATACTTACCATTAAAGGACTATCAGGTGAAATTTTTACATTTCTTAATAAATTGATTTTTAAAGGCTTATTATTTAGTGTCGCACTCGTTTCCTCAACTTTATCTGTTTCATTATGTGTGACTTCTAAAGTTCCTGGAATAGGCCATCCTTGGAATGCTTGAGAATTATCGAGAGAAGCATTGATAGAAACATCTCCCCATGCAAGCAAAAGAAAAGGATGAACGATCAAAAAAGAAAAGAGCAAGTAGATAAGTCGCTTGTTAAAAGAAAGGATAAAGAGCTCTACCATGGTTTTAGACCCTCTTTCACCTGCACAGTACGGGGTGAGGAAGGTTGATCTTCATCATTCATTTGCTGAATAACACCGGCGATTTCTTCAAAAGAAGCAGCTTGTGATTGCAGAGACTGATTGGAATCGAATGAAGAGTGACAGGTTGTTTTTTTCTTAGGGGCTTGCATTTTTGATAAAACGTCTAACCAGATATTCACGATCTTTTCCTGATGAATAATGACCTGATTCAACGGGGGATTTATATGTTTTAAAAGCTCTACAGTCTTTTTAGATAATTTTTCCCCCTCATGGAATAATGGAAATACCTCATTCCAAGGTTGATATTGGCAACGTAGATCCTCTTTTCCTGGTAAAACAGCTGCATTGAATTCTTTCTCTTGTAGATGGTAAGAAGCACGGTAGAAATAATCGAAAAATGTCTGCAGATACTCTTGTGATGCACTAGCAAAGGTCAATACTGACTTAGGAAAAGTCTCCTGGCCTTGCGATATACGTTCTAGAAGACGTGTCTGCTTCAAAGCATGACGCTGCACCTCTAAAGCTATCTGTAAAATTCTTTGAGGACTTTCTTTGATGTCTTTATCTTCGGTTAAGAGCAGCACACGTTTCATCTGATCCCAAGCTTCATTAAAATATAACTCACTGAGCAGCTCTTGATGATTTTGAAGAGCCGCTAAACTGTGTTCTAAATTATCTTTGATCGCTTCGATGCCTGTTCTTAAAATCTCATACTCCTTCGGTAGGATAAGTTCTTGAAACTGTTGTTCTAAAAACAATAAAGTATTAGATTCTAGTGGATCTTGTAATGACGCAAGAGCAAAATTATTAAGGATTCTTGTTAAGGTTTCTTTTAAGGAGTCTCCTGAGAAGACCTGATGCATCAATGAATTTAATGTCTCCGATGCCTGTCTTAAATACAACTGACCCTCTTTGTCTTGCCCCGACTCCATTGCATTTATCAGTCTTTCAAAGTTTCTTTTCGCTTCATTAAAAATCTTGAATTTCTCAACATCTACATCCAATTGCGCGCTTAATGCATCCCAAAGAGGGATCCAACTCATGGCATTATTCAAAAACAACAATCTATAGGTATCCATTTGTTTAGGAGATAACTGAGAATTTAACAAAAAATCCAAGTCTTGAATAATTAATTCTAGACTTGTAGATAACCATGGCAACCCTTTGGCTAGGTCTGCCTGAGCGATCAAATTTTCTCTCGTTTGTAAACGCTTATGAGCGATTTCAACCTTAGATTGCGTTTCCATTTTTTTAAGAATTAGATCTTCAGGACAGACGGGTTCTCCTAAGATAGCAAAAAGTCGGCATTCCGCCTGCCTAGCCAAAGGAATTCTTTCAAGCGCTTGATGAAAAAAATATAAATCTTTGGAGAGTAAATCCTGACTAGGGTGAGTTTTTTTTAAAATCGTTTGATTTAAGTTTTCTGCTTCTAAAAAGTTGGCTGCCGCTACATTGCGCTTGGCTCGGTAGATGAGCAAGGGAGAACTTTGCGGATTCTCTGATAAGTTTTTTAAATCATTAATAGCCTGTTCATCATAGCCTTTTACAGTCAACACTGTTCCTAAATTATACCTAACCACAGTCTCTTCCCAAGGGGATAAATCTTCACTAAGCAGGCTCCGATAGATTTCCTCTGCCTCCCTATAAGCTCCCGCTTGATAATAGTCTTCCGCTAAACGTAGCCTATCCACTGAAGAATCCACAGCCTCTAGAACCATACTCCAGGGGCAAAAAAAGCCTAAAAAGAGGATAAAAATATACCGACGTAATATATTTTGTTTTAAGGTTTGCGTTTTGGGCCATAAGGTCACCCAGCCTAAAAAGAGGATGGCAAACCCCAGAGGAATTTGGTAATAAAGGTCGTATACAATATCCTCTTTAGAATGTGTATCTCCAGCCCCATCTATAGAAGCAAATGCATCTGCCTGCCTAATGTGGTTGACAAGATCCCCTGCAATTTCTAAAGCAGAATAATCGCCAGCTTTATAGTAACGCCCCTCTCCCTTAACACTTAAAGCGGATAATAAAGAAGAGTCTAACTTGGAAATGACAGGCTTTCCTTGATCCTGAATATGAGGGATTTCTCCCCCTTCCTCACTCCCTACACCTACCGTATATACACGGAGTTTTTCTCTGCTTGGATCTCCTATTAGAGCAACAATTTCGCGAATATAATTTTCACGGTCTATACCTGTCAGCATATCCAAACGATTATCCCCCCCATCAGAAATAATGATGAGAGTTTTGATTAAAGCTGTCGATGATTTCAAATAATTATCATGGAAAAACTGCATGGCCGATTGAAGATCTGTTCCCGATACATCTCCTTCATTTATTGATAGATTGCGTAACATAAGCCGCATAAATAAATAATCCATCGAAGGCGGGGACAATTTTGTAATCTGTGAAGTAAAAGCGTATAAAGATCCTGTTTGGCCACTTAAAAGACTCATGACTTGATCTGCGATCTCCTTAGCGTTCTCTAAGCGAGTCTGTCCTAGACGACCATCTTTGACATTCATAGAGGCTGAGGCATCCATAAAAAAAATGACCTCATGAGGTTGCATACGCTGAATGCTTGGATTTTGAATATCTTTGATCCCTGTAGGGGGATAATGCCCATTCCCTCTAGGTTGCATCAGGGCTAAACACAACAAAATCCAAGTTAAACATAACCCTACCACTTTAAGCCAGTAATTAGAGGCCTTTTGCGGTAGCAGCACATCCAACAATCTCGAGGGTGCAGTATATTGGGAAAAAATATTCAATCTATATTGATATAAGGCCCAAAACAAAATGACTACAACCGGGGTTAAAAAAAGCAAAAACGCCGCCTGAGGAAGTGTGTAATCAATATCTATCGTATTCACGGAACCTTCCTCACAAAAACCGTCTCTAGTAATATCGAACACCCAAGAAAAAACATACTGAGTAGGATAAAATAAGGATATAATGAAAAACGTCGATAAGCATTCGGTTGATCTTTTTTAGATAATCCTATCTGAGGAAGTACGCTTCTCTGTAAACGATCGATATCTGCATAGATTTGAGCCAGATCTCCAGGATCGTTAACAATATATAAACGCCCTCCAGTGAGGTGCGTAATTTTTTCCATTTGTTTGCGCTGAGGGGCTAAATCTTCTGCATACGTTCTTGGGTCAATATTAATGAGATAAAGACGTACGCCATTCTCTTTAGCAAAACGTGCGGCTTGCTCTAAGCCTATATTACGTAGACGACTCTCTTTATCTAAAATGCTCGGATCTTGCAAGCCGTCGGTGATTAAAATAATGATCGAGTTTTTAATATTATAGGAGGGGCTTCCCTTTTGAGAGAGTTCTTTCGCGAAATGTTTTGTGGCCGCAATCATGCTAGTAGTCTTGAAAATAGCATACCCCATTGCAGTTCCATCCTCTTCTTTTTTTTGTATCACCTGCAAATGCGACAACTGTTTTAAAAGCTCCTGATGATCTAATGTCAAAGGAGAAAGAATATCAGGTACTCTCGCAAAAGCCACAAGACCTATTAAATCATGGGGACGCCCCTTTAATCCTTGTGAAGGATCTCCTAGAATAAAATCCTGTGTGACCTTCTTAAGAAGATCTTCTTTAGTCATGGTAACTCTTTGGCCCTTCAGATTGGCAGAAACCTCCTCTGACATAGATCCGGACTGATCAAGCAACAAATAGATCGCTAAGCCTTCCGCAGGAATTCCCTCTCCTTTCTCCTTTTCGTTAGATAGCTCCCTAGAAATAAAAAAATGGGGGTCTATAAAAGCTAGTAATAAGAGGCCAAGCGAGACATAACGCAACCCTTGGGTTCCGTCCCATTTTTTTGATTTATTATTTTCAGCAGAATCAGAAGAACTTAAAGAGGAAAAAAATAAATAGGGGTCTGTATAAGAAGAAAAAGATCGCCACAAAAAATAACCCAATAGAATAGCAGCACCTGCAAGGATTAAGGCAATTCTATCTATCTCAAAAAAAATATCTGACATACCCAACTCCATCAAAAGTCAGGTATAACAGAATAGAAGAATGGATAAAATTAAATTTTGTCACTAGAGAGTGACATAGAATTTCTCTCTTATTACCTAGCAGACGTGGGCATTTTTCGTCTCAGGAAAGAGTAAAACTTCCCTTCATCCAGGGTTAAAAATCTCGTGCAGATACAGCAATTGGCCTGGAATAGGGCCCAGCTTAACTGAGTAGAATCGCATCATCTAATGCTTTAAAATATTCATTGTAAGCATCTGCATCTTTATAGGGCTTTACCTTAGAATCTTTAAGATGTGGATACTCGCAGACTTCTTTTAAAGCCTCTAAATAGTTATCAAAAAGAGACTCGCCTTTTGCCTCTTCCCTATTAAATGAAACATTTTGCAAAGGACCTACACTAAGGTTTAAATCCCGCACAATGGATTCAATATCCTGCTTGATTTTTTCAATTTTTTTGGAGGGTAGATGACTCTCATTTGAAATTTTTTCACTAAAAGCATTAATATGATTAATAATTTTTTCAGCAAATTTTTTATACTCTTGATCAAAGTTGATTATTGTCTTAAGATTTGATAAATCGGTTTTAATTTCTTTTATAATTCTTTCAATTTTATTTAGAATCGACTGGGAAGGTTGCTTAATCAACTTTTCTAAGCTATCCATCTTTTTTTGTAAATTTTCCACCTGGCGTCCCTCTAGCTCTCCTATTGGATGGTTTTCAAGATCTGGTGTATCCCGATGTTGCATGGAACTGATGTGCTGAATTTCAGACATAAAGCCTCCCGATAATATGAAATCGCGTATCCTTTATTATAACACTAAAAAAAATATTTTATGTTATATAAAAAACAAAAAAAAACATAAATAAAACATTTCTATTTATTTATGTTTTTTAATTCAAAATTCCTCCCCTTCTTGATTGATGTCTTCTTACTTCATCTATCGTTTTTTTAAGGGATCAAAATCTGTAGGTTCAAGATCTTCAAATTTAAGCTCTTTTACTTTACCCTTTTGGGGTTTTTTATTAACTTTAGGCTCCTCTATCTTTTCTTTCTTAACCGAAGTTTCTACATTTGGAGATTCTTCTCTAGTCTCTGCTTTAAATGGAGAACTTTTACTTTTCTTAGAAGAGGTAGATAGTTCTTCCGCAGAAACAGCTTTCCTTTTACTTTTCTTAGAAGAGGTAGATAACTCTTCCTCAGAAACAGCTTTCCTTTTACCTTTCAATTCCTGAGATCTATTTAGAGCTTTCTCTTTCTTGCTAAGTCTTTCGCCTTTCACTAATTCCGATGAAGATTCAGACACATCTAAAGTGTCAGGGGCCTCCATTGAAGTCGTTTCCTTCTGAGGGTGTTTTTTATCTACATCTTTCTCTTGTTTAACTTTTTGAGAATCCCTCATTTTTGTTCCCTGCTGAACAAACTCAATTTCTTTATCAATGGATATTTTTAAGTTCTTAACGATTTGTTGAATGAGTGTCAAATCGTTCGCTTTCTTTTTGTTGTCCCCTATTTTATTTTCTATGACTTCAAAAATCTCGGCCATAGTAGAAAGATTTTGTTTCATTTCTTGATTGAGTTTAATATATTCTTCCTTTGCACCTTGTACAATTGCAGAAGATTTAAAATGATAAGTATTAGAAGCCTTCTCCCAATCTTTATTGAGTTGTTCAATTTTTTGTTTTAATTCATGATATCCTCTAATCTCTTTGGACTCCCATTTACCTTCTTTGAAAAGATGTTCTAGTTTATTAAAAGCATTTTCTAATTTTCGTACGGCTCGGCCTACAAATTGACCGATTTTGTTAGATTTTTCTAAGGGTTTCAATTCATCTTTCAATAACTCAAGATCTTGCGTAAGATTAGGCTGAATTTTAGTCATACCGACCTCCTCTTCAAACTCTTATTTAAATTCCGAGAGACGATTCACAGATTTGTAGCTTTTAAAATTCGTGCATTAGAATGTAAAAGTCTTATGAAATTTTACAGAAGCCTTTCAAGGCTCCTCTTCAAGCTCTTTTTCGTATTGTTTTTGAAGTTCATCTAAATATTGATCTTGAGCTTCATTTAGGAGTTTTTTTTCTATTTGTTCCAAAGATTCATGAGAGTCTAGTGATGGCTCGCGAACCACCTCTTCTTCGGTTAACTCCTCAAGTTGCATGTCGTTGTGATATTCTTTCTCCAGCTCGTCCAGCGCGAGGTCTCGAGCTTCTCGCTCGAGGGCTCTGTCATCTTCTGAAAATTTGGGGAGTTCTACTTTTTTTTCTTCTTCTGTGAGCTCTTCTATTACACCATCCTCAGTGTTGGACGTTTTTTGAATTCTATAGGGCTTCCAATCTCTTTCAAAAAGTTGTCTTTGATCAGCGGCCCTCTTTAGAGCCTCAATAAATTCTTGGCCTGTCTGCTCCTCCACACTCATTTCTTCTAGAAATTCATAGGCGCCTCTGTCATTTTTTTGCGCGTTGAGTACAGGCGGTTCTTCAAAAACTTCATCGGGAGAAAAAATATTTCTTTGTTCAAGAACTTTTTGCTGTAGAGTCGAAAGATTAGCTGGCTCTAACTGGCCTAAAGATTTTAAAAATTGCTGATAGGAAGCAATCCTTTTTTCCAATCTATGAATCTCATGCAAAGTATTTTTGTCAGAAGATTTTGTTTTAACTAGGTCTATTATTTTTGAAATAGCAAGAATGTTTTCTTCAACTATTTTATTAAACTTAAAAAAATTCTCTAATTTTTTATCACTTTTTTTGTTATTCTCAGATTTCAATCGATTATAATGATTATTCCAATCTTTGGCTAAACGCTTTATACTTGTTTCAGTTGTACGGTATCCAATCGATGTCTTCGATTCCCATTTTCCTGTCTTAAATAAAAATTCCAACTTAGTACAGGCTAATTCAAGTCTTCGCACAATTCTCCCCATCAAATTCCCTGATTGTAAGGAATCCGCACCAGAGAGTTGCCGTTCAATTTTTTCCAGATCTTTAGATAATTTACGTTGAATGGAATTAGACATAGACCTATGACCTCTTTTAAATCATAGATTTATTATAACACAAGGATTATAAATAATATTAAATATTAAAAATAATCAGATTAATTTATTAAAATCAGAATATGATCTAAATCTAATTTATAAAAAAAAACTCTCTCCATGGTCAATTTTTTTTCCCACAAAGATAAAGGTTATAATCTAAAAGGTTTAGATGTTTCGTCTCTGGTTAGCGGGAATGTTTGAATTACTCACTAATACCAAAAATATGGAGAAGACGATCTAGATCGTCTAGATTAAAATAATCAATGGAAATGCGTCCTCGTCGGCCTTTTCCTTGTATGGAAACTTTAGTGCCAAACTTATACTGTAATTTCTCTGCTAATTGTTCTAAGTAGAAATCTCTCGTCGCATACTGAAGCGTTTTGTTCTTTGCTTTTTGGCTAAGTCGCTGAGCAGCTTCTTCAGTTTCTCTTACACTTAAAGAATCTCTAATAATAAGATCATGTAGATACAACTGTTTTTCAAAACCTTCTAAAGAAAGAATAGCTTTAGCATGGCCCATGGTGATGACTCCTTGCGAGAGTCCATCTTGGATAATTTTAGGTAAACTTAAAAGCCTCAAGTAATTAGCGACTGTCGATCTTTTTTTTCCTACTCTTAGAGAAACCTCTTCCTGACTCAGATTAAAATCATTCATTAAGCTCTTTAAGGCTTTAGCGATCTCTATAGGATTTAAATCCACGCGCTGGATGTTTTCAATAAGTGCAGCCTGGGCAGAATGGGTGTGACTGGAATCTCGAATAATAACAGGAATCTCATTCAAGCCTGCCAATTTTGAGGCTCGAAATCGACGTTCCCCTGAAACTAATTCAAATTGCTCAGGATCTTCGGTTAACCGGACTAAAGGAGGGTGGATTAAGCCCACCACCTTAATGGATGCGGCTAGTTCTTCAAGCTCCTGTTCTGCAAAATGCCGTCGAGGTTGGAAAGGATTGACGCGAATACATTCTATAGGTACGTAACGCAATTCTTCTACTGGATGAGCTGGTGATGAGGTCATAAATATATAACTTTTAACTTTACAATAATTGAATAAGCTCTATTATATTTATCTAGATCATGCAAAAATCAAGCAAAAAAGATTATTTATGAAAAAAGATTCCAAACTCCACGTACTTCCTCCAGAACCACAGCCTTCATGGTCTAATACTTTAGAAGAACATCCATTTATTCAGTGGGCTTCCGAAAACGGAAAAATGTTACTTTATGGATTACTCGCCCTCTTCTTATTCCTTATTTTTTTCTATCGCTTAATAGGGGGAGGAAGCTCTGCCAATCAAGCTGATTTTGTCAATGCAGAGCGTGACTATCTCACTTTTGCCTCATCCAAAGAAGAGCCTGCTAGCCAAACAAGTTCGCTAGAAAGTTTAAATAAGATCCTCTCCGCACACCCTGAGTTACACCCCAAGTATGATGGGCTTATTGCTGAAACGTTATTAGTGCGAGGAAAAGCTAAAGATGCTCAGTCTTATGCAATGGCCGCCATTAATCGTACCGAAGACGAAAATCAGCCTTTTTATACCCAATATGCGCAAAATACTTTAACAATTGCGAATGAAAGATATGAAGAGGCTCTAAAAGCTGCAACGACGATGAAACAAGAAATGGAGCAAAAAGGGCTCGAGCTGCAAAGTAACCCTGAAAAAATACCTTTTGGCACGCTCTTGTATGCATTAAATTTATTAAGAATTGGCATGCTCCAGCAGCAACTCAACCTGAAAACTGAAGAGCTCGCTACATGGCAAGAATGGAAGACTATAGTCAATAAAAGCCGCGAGGGTTCTACACCCCTGTATTTGGATGGACAACTATTTCTAACATTAGACCGTCTTCTTGCCGAAGGCAATGCCTCTTTTTCAACGTACATACAGACTCGAGAAAAACTATTGAAAAAAGGTTAATAAATCTTGCTAATTTTTTTTTTAGACTGTTATAGAAATTTATATTCCATAGATTTAAGTGGATAGCCCTAAAGGCGAACCCGATAACCGTGGATAGACAAGAGCACAAAGGGAGGTGGCATTAGTCTTTAAAGCTCAAAACCACAATTTTCGGGACTGGAGAATGAAATTATAAAGTAGAAATTAAACCCGTATATTTTAAGGATGTCCGGGATTAAAAAATTAATTGTTGGGAACACCAATCAATTGATTGTTTGTATTAATAGTGTTAATCGCTGTTAGATTGAATAGAAAGCCTTTTTGGGCAGCATTGTCTAGATGTGTTAACATGTGGACATAGAAGACCAAGGAGCACTGACTATTAGACTTGGACTTATGAAAGTCCGCGGAAAGTCCTCAATCGTTGATAGGAAGTTCTCATCTTAACTACCTCATGAGAGGTAGGTGGAGAAAACTGTGAGTCCTAAAAATAGCTCACTCGCCTTTGACGATTTAAAAGAACAAAATCTCTTAGATGAGTTTGTTCCTGAGTTAAATGTGATCGTCAATAAGCGACATAAAGATTATGGTACTTCCTCAATGACAACGCAGAATGAAGTTTTAGTTTCTGCAGTTGAAGTCAAAGGAATGTTTACTGTTTCCTTTTAATCTAAAAGGAAAAAATGCACTTAAGACGGTTATTTCATAACCGTCTTATTTTTTTTATAGGCCTTTATACCGAATTTTGAGATTCCTGCGGTGTAATATTCCTGGCGATAGATAGAAAGATTGGCTTCAAAATTGGATTTGCAATGTACAAAATTCAGTTTGAAACAATTCCTAAGATAGAAAAAAATGCTTATCCAATTACCTGAAGTCGATTCCAACATTCAAATTACCTCTGAGCCTCTCTCACAGCTCTCTTTTCTTTTGAAAAAAAATTACTCCCAGGCAGTTTTAATTTCAGACACTTCCGTTTTCTCTATTTATGGTCGTGAGTATCTCCATTTGTTACATAAACTCCCCTTTTTATCCATTTTGCCTATCACAATTCCACCTGGAGAAACTTCTAAAAACTGGGAAATCGCTTACGATTGCTGGAATAAGATGCATCAAGCACATATCGATAAGCAAGCCATTGTCATTAGCCTAGGTGGAGGTGTAGTTTCTGATCTAACAGGATTTATTGCCGCCTGCTATATGAGAGGATTAGACGTCATTCATATTCCAACCACCTTAATGGGGATGATAGATGCTGCGATTGGAGGAAAAACAGGTATCAACTTAGAAAGTGGAAAAAATATTGTAGGAATCATCCATCAGCCTAAATGCGTTTTAATTGACCCTAACTTTCTTGAAACTTTGCCTCAAAAGGAATTTATTGCCAGTTTAGCCGAAGTTATAAAATACGGAATTATTTTAAGCCCCGAGCTTTTTGAATTTCTTGAAACCAACACACAAAACATTTTAGAAAAAAAACCAAACACGCTCCGTACTATAATTGAGGTCTGTTGCCAGTTAAAAGCTAAAATTATTAAAGTAGATGAAAAAGAAAATAACGTTCGTGCTATTCTAAATTTTGGACACACTTTTGGACATGCGATCGAAGCCAGCACCCAATACCGACAGTACCTCCACGGAGAAGCAGTGGCTATAGGCCTGAGCTGTGCATTTTACACAAGCCATCTCTTAGGGTTAATTCCTCGAGATCTCATCCATCGACTCCATCAACTTTTAGATCATCTCCAACTCCCCTATTCTCTGCCTATTGATATAACTCCTGAAACTTTAATTCAAGCGATGTATAAAGATAAAAAAACATCACGAGGAGTTTTACAACTTATTCTCTTAAAGGCATTAGGAGAAATAGAGGTTAAAACACGGGTCACATCGGATCTTGTGATACAGGCTTTGAATTTAAAAAAATTACATGAGAGCCCTCATGGAAAATCTTGAAGCACTCGCAATTTTGAACAGTGTCCCTTATCTCGGCCCTGTCAAAATCCGTCACCTTTTGAAGGTGTTTGGATCTCCTTTAGATATTTTGAAACTTGAATCCAAGATCTTCGAAGAATTACCCGGTTATGGTCCTAGAGTGGCAAGACATTGGAACTATTGGGAGAAGGACCTTGCATGGAAAAAAGAATTTGAACTCGCTGAACAACATAGCATCCAAATCCTCGGAATTAATGAACCCGGTTATCCCAAAAAACTCTTAGACATCCCTGATGCCCCTATCATCCTCTACCTCAAAGGTAACATTCTACCCTGTGATACGCGCGCATTAGCCATTATTGGGACACGTAACGCCACTCGCTATGGGCACGAAATGGCTGAAACAATGGCTACCGAATTAGCTTTCAATGGTTATACCATTGTCAGCGGGTTAGCACGAGGCATTGACACAACAGCTCATCGTAGTGCTTTAAAGCATGGAAGAACTATAGCTGTGATCGGTTCGGGGCTTTTAAATCTATACCCGCGGGAAAATCAAGAATTAGCGCACATGATCTCACAAAAAGGAGTGCTGATGAGTGAATTTCCCTTAAATACACCGCCCGATCGTCAAAATTTTCCCAGACGTAATAGAATCGTCAGTGGTTTATCCATGGGAACTTTATTAATCGAAGCCCCAGAGGAAAGTGGGGCGATGTTAACCATGCACAATGCCATTTCACAAGGCAGAAGGCTTTTTGCAATTCCAGGCCGAGCAAACGAGAATTCTTTTAAAGGCAATCACTTGCTTATAAAAACTGGGAAGGCTCAATTAGTCGAAGGTGCCCATGAAATCATCGCTGAATTGGAAAATTTGCCTAATATCTTTCAGAAACCTCCGACTCATTCTCAAAAATTTGTTTCATTAGAGCCTGAAGAGCAGAATCTACTAGCGCAGATACCCCCTAGGGATTTATCATTCGAAGAGATCATAGGATTGACAAAACTGAAGGCCACTCAATTAAATGTACTATTAATGAGCCTTGTATTAAAAAATGTCATAAAAGAGTATCCTGGTAAAATATATAAAAAGGTTGTTTGAGGCAAGAATGGCAAAATCTTTAATAATCGTCGAATCTCCGGCAAAAATTAAAACTCTAAAAAAGTTTTTAGGGCCTAACTATATCTTTGAGTCTTCGCTTGGGCACGTTCGAGATTTACCAGAGAAAGAATTCGGAATAGATGTTGAGCATGATTTTGAGCCGACCTATATTACCATGCCCAACAAAGACGAAGTCATTAAGCGCTTAAAACAAGCCGCAAAACAGTGTGACACAGTTTATCTTTCCCCTGACCCTGACCGTGAAGGAGAAGCCATTGCATGGCATATCAGCCAAATTTTACCCCCTAAGACTAACATAAAACGTGTGTCCTTTAACTCTATTACAAAAGATGCGGTGATAAAAGCTCTCGGGCAACCGCGGGATATTGATGAAG
This sequence comes from Chlamydiales bacterium 38-26, assembly GCA_001897225.1. Classification (GTDB taxonomy): domain Bacteria; phylum Chlamydiota; class Chlamydiia; order Chlamydiales; family Parachlamydiaceae; genus Neochlamydia. Next base: position 168,086 of record MKSK01000005.1, on the reverse strand, counting down.
CTTTAGTCAATGCCCAACAAGCCAGACGTCTTTTAGATAGAATTGTAGGTTATAAAATTTCTCCTTTACTCAATCGACGCATTCAGAGAGGTCGGGAAGGTTTTGTATCGGCAGGACGCGTGCAATCGGTGGCTTTAAAATTAGTCGTCGATCGTGAAAAAGAGATCGCTGCCTTTAAACCTGTGGAATACTGGAATATTGGGGCAATCCTTAAAACAGAAACAGAAGAGCGACAATTCAAGGCCAATCTCTACTCTATCGATGGGAATCGAGTCGAAAAAGAACCAGTAGAAGGTAAAAATTTTGCGATCATCAATAATAAAGAAGCCGCTGACGCCGTTCTTGCACGTATGCAAAACAAACCTTATAAAGTCGCTAGCGTCGAAAGAAAAGAGAAGCGTCGCAACCCAGTGCCTCCTTTCATCACTTCTACTCTCCAACAAGAAGCTAGTCGCCACTACGGCTTTTCCTCTGCTAGAACGATGAACATTGCCCAAGGACTTTATGAAGGAATTGACATGGGGAACGAAGGGGCGGAAGGTCTCATTACCTACATGCGTACAGACTCAGCGCGTATTGCTGAAGAAGCTTTAGGACCTACTAGAGAATTTATTCTACAAAAATACGGTAAAGACTATCTTCCTCCTGAAGCCAAACAATATGCCGTGCAGAAAAGTGCCCAAGACGCGCATGAGGCCATTCGACCCACGAATTTTATGCACGAACCTGAAAAAATCGAAGCTTATTTAACACGTGAACAGTTTATGCTGTACCAGCTCATTTGGCGTCGATACATCTCTTCACAAATGATGCCAGCTATTTATGACACTGTGTCTGCCGATATCACTGTTGATGATGAGATCGTTTTAAGGGCCACAGGATCTGTCATTAAATTTTCAGGATTTTTAGCTGTTTATGAAGAAAAGAATGATGATGATGACAAGGATGATGACAGCCGTCAATTACCCAATTTGCAAGAGGGCCAACCCCTAGAACTTCTTCAATTAACTTCCGAGCAAGCCTTCACTCGTCCGCCTCCACGCTACACAGAAGCATCGCTTGTAAAAGAATTAGAAAGATCAGGTATTGGACGACCTTCGACTTATGCCACCATCATGAATAAAATTCAAAGTCGTGACTATACGATTAAAGAGAGCGGTCGATTAAAGCCGACTGAACTCGGTTTTGTCATTGCTCAAATGTTAGAAACCAGCTTCCAAAAAATTATGAACATCGGCTTTACCGCCCAAATGGAAGATGATTTAGAGCTCATTGCAGAAAATCGCAAAGATTGGAAAGCTCTTTTGCGTGAATTTTGGAGTGAATTCCTCCCCACAGTTGAAGTCGCCGAAAAAGAAGCCTTTGTTCCTAAAATCCAGACAGATATCGATTGCCCCAAGTGTGGAGCTAAACTTCAAAAAATATGGTTCAAATCTAAATATTTTTACGGATGCTCTCGCTATCCTGATTGCGATTATACCGCGCAGGCAGAAGAGATCGCCTTTAATAAAGACGACTATGCAGAAGACTTTAATTGGGAACAGCCTTGCCCACAATGCAATAGCGCCATGAAAGTTCGCCATGGACGTTTTGGAGCTTTTTTAGGATGCACAAACTATCCTGAATGCAAGGGAATCGTGAATATTCCTAAAAAAGGAGAAGTCGTCATTCCTCAGGAAGACATGCCAAAATGTCCTGCCATAGGTTGTGAAGGACATATGGTGGCACGTAAATCCCGTTTCGGAAAAACATTTTACAGCTGTTCGACTTATCCTGACTGTGATGTGATTGTCAATGATCTATCTCAACTAGACAGTAAATATCCGAACCATCCCCGCACTGCTTATATCAAAAAAGCCAAAAAAGGTCGTAAGGGAGGAGCTAGCGAGGAAAAATCTTCAAAAACAACAAGTAAAAAAAACTCAAGTAAAAAGACTGCAAAGAAAAATTCCACAGATACAAAGAAAAAGACACGCACTCAACCTTCGGTTAAAGTTTCAAAGGATCTAGAAAACATTGTGGGTGCTTCTGAAATGACTCGAGGGGAGATCATCAAGAAGCTGTGGGATTACATCAAAGAACATAAATTACAAGATGCAAATAATAAGCGCCTCATTACCCCTGATGCAGCTTTAGCTAAACTATTTGGCAGCCAAGAATCCGTAGATATGATGAAGCTGGCAGGCGTTGTGAATAAACATATCCAGAAGTAGCTCTAAAAATAAAAATGATGGGGAGAGTTATAAAATAACTCCCTTATAAACTAAAGCTTTCTCTGGATCTAACGTGACAAGCTGCCCTTCTTTTAAAATATGGCTAGCCTCATCAGCACGTACGATGGCTGGCTTCCCTAAGGATTGGGCAATTTGTATAGCAAATTTTTCTGAATCGGTGTCATCGATATGATTTTGAAGGATAATGCCAGCTGATTCCTGAATTAAAGGAATAAAAGAGTCATTACAATTCGTCATGACAAGCAACTGCCCTCTAACAGCATAAGGCTTCTTAGATTCTGGAGATAGGACTAAGGATATATTTCCATGTACACTTGCACCCACCCCTGAATGGCCTCTGACTAATACATTTCCAATATTTTCCACCATCATCATGTTCGTGGTACCAGAGACACCGAATGGTGAACCGGCTGTCACAACGACTAAGTCTCCATTACTGACTAAACCTTGGCCTAAAGCAAAGACGCTAATTTGATTGAATGCATCCGAAATAGACTTTGAATCACCTAGAAAAGGGATAACTCCCCAATTGAGAGCCATTTGATGATAAGATTTTTCATTAGGCGTCATCGCTATAATCGGCATTTCAGGTCGCAGACGAGAGATTAATCGTGCGGTCGATCCACCGCTTGTAAATGCAAATATCGCTTTGGCACCTGAGCTATAGCCTGTTTTAACAGTAGCCAAAGTCACTGCTGAAGGTACATCGTGGTAAATTAAACCAGAATGAAAATCAAAAAAGTTTCGGTAATTAAAGTCTGATTCTGCTTCCTGAACAATACTTCGCATCACATTAACGGTTTCCAAGGGATATTTTCCTACAGCAGTTTCTCCTGACAACATGACAGATGAAGTACTATCATAAACTGCATTAGCTACATCCGAAGCTTCGGCCCTCGTTGGGCGAGGGTTATTGATCATTGACTCTAGCATTTGCGTAGCCGTGACCACAGGCTTGCCAGCTAAGTAACTTTTGCGGATCATCATTTTTTGCAAACTAGGCACTTGACTTAAAGGAACTTCTACTCCCAAATCCCCTCTCGCCACCATAATCCCATCAGCCACTTGCACAATGCTGTCAAAATTTTGAACTCCTTCACTATTTTCAATCTTTGCGTAAACAAGAATATCTGATTTTTTTTCTTCGGCTAAGAGACGCTTAATGGATAAAACATGATCTGGGGAACGTACAAAAGAGGCGGCAATAAAATCCACATCGTGTTTACATCCAAAACGGATGTCTTCAATATCTTTTTCAGTGATGGCAGGAAGATTCAGACTGGCATAAGGAATATTGACGCCTTTTCCTGATTTAATCACTCCACCATTATCAATTTGAACAACAATCCCATCTGTATTTTTCTCAATGACATGGGAGGATATATAACCATCATCAAATAAAACACGTGTGCCAATATTCAGATCATCTAAAATATGCGGAGGAGAAATATAAGCCCCTTGTACACCCCCTTCCATAGGATATTTAAACAAGCACCAATGTTGACCGGGCGTCAATTCCGCCTGTCCATTGGCAATTTTGCCCAAACGTATTTCAGGACCTTTTGTATCTAAAATAATCGCTAAGGGAGTGTTTTTTTTCGCACGAGCCTCCTTCAAACGATTAATCACTACTTCATGTTCCTCATGAGTTCCATGACTAAAATTAAGACGCGCCGCATTCATTCCAGCGTCGATCAGTTGTATCATTTTATCCACAGTATTAACAGAAGGACCAATAGTACAAATGATTTTTGTGCGTGTGACAAGCATATAAGGTACCCAAATGTAGAAAAAGCCGTTAATCAGTCATCTATAGAATCACAGCCTGCACGATTGCTTTATTCTTCGACTCATCAGAACATCCTAGCAAACTACAAAAAATAGACTTGGTTAGATTGGACTCAGCGTTGTCTAAAATGCCAAAAAAAAACAAAGTTCAGGTTAACAGCATTATAGCCAAGCCATCGAATTTGACAAACAAAACCATGATTTGCTTAAAAGTAAATGAGTCATTTATAAAAACTATAGCGCATTTAAGAATCCTAAATCCTTCTTGCCTCATTCAAACTCTTACCGGAAAGACTGCTATCTGAGATTTTCAGTCACCCAAATGTGCAAGATGAGTCCCTTAGTGCCCGTCATAGACCGTTCCTCTACCCAACACAATGATTTCATCCTATTCAGAATATTTTTTTTGTCTTATAAGGGTATAAGTCACTGCTTTAAAAAATTTTGGTAAGCTTTCTATCTCATACCTAGTGATAGAATCTGCATAGTTGAGGATTATAATGAAACATCTATATTTAAAATTTGCGCTAATGATCCTTGTTTTTTGCCCTCATGATTTAGCTGCAGAAATTCAACAAGTGACCTTAAGATGGACACAGGGGATATGTCAAGATTCTTGCACCCGAGGGTTAGAACAAAGATTCAAAAGAACTCCAGGAGTTGCTGCTGTAGTGATTAATGGACCTTCAGGCCAAGCGCTCCTCACGTGGGATCCGACAATTCCTTTTTCCTATAGATCCATTGAAGAGGCTATGGCCTTTATAGGGCTCTCCATAGAGGATATTCGATTAACAGTCCAGGGATCGATCGTTCATGATGAACGTTCTGTTAGTCTTGTTTCCAAGGGGGACAACACACATTTTCAATTATTAAATCCTGTCCAAATTGAGGCTAATCGTTTTGTCGAACAAAATAGTCTTTTCAATCGCAACCTGACACCTGAGCTGAGAGCTCAACTTCTCGACGCGGAACAAAGACGCCAAGTGGTGACGATTTCAGGACCTCTTTTTCAACCAGAAGCCTCACCGCCCCTATTCCTTGTGATTCAATCGTTAAGTATGACTGAACCCACAGAACGACAGCTCACACCGCGGTAATCTCCTGAAGGTTTTTCCACCCTAGTACGACCACAACGTTATTTAAGTAAGGATAAGCTTTTTTAAATTCGTAAGGTAAATTTTCATAAAATGAAATTTGCTTTCCCTCCATAAAATCCTGAAAGCGTCTTCGTATTTTTCTAACTTCATCCCACTTATTTTTATAGTTTCTGTACAAAAGATCGAGACGAGGAAGCGTGTCGCAAAAGATAGGAGCTGTAAGATCCAGAGGATTTTCAAAATTAGCGTCAGTTTTTTTAAAATCTTCTTTAAGGAGATCTTCAAAAACATGGTTTTGTATGTCTATATCAGAATCAAGAAAAATAGATAAAGTCCCCAAGGTAGATTGCGTGTAAAGATAGCCATGCCAGACTTGCTCAACGGCGTTAGCAGCCTGCTGAACTTCTTGAGGCAAAAACAGGGAGTATTTCATTACAATGGATTCTGTCACACGATGTGTATCAAAGTGTTGGCCTTGCACTCTTAGAATATTAGGTTTTTGTTTCCAATCCTCTTTGGATTGGGCTTTAATCCAGGAATACAAGTTTTTATGCAAACGTTCGGGAATGATCACTGGGTATTCCAAAATCCTTTTTAAAGAACCGAAGAAATTGATGAGTTCAGGTTTTAGATGATACTTGTCTGTATGGTGTTTGACTTTCTCAATCAGCGCACAAAATGAAGAATTTTTTTCACTTGGTTCTAAACCCTTGATGTTTATTTGATAAGCCCCTACACAATGCGCATGATCTTTCTTCATCAGCTGTTGAAATTCTCTATTCACCCCACTGAATCGAACTAAATCCGGAATGTCTAAAAAACTAAAAATATTCAACTTCAACTCTGTAGGTAACGAAGAAATAGCATTCTCGGCTCTAGGCTCTGGAGTTTTTTGATTGTTATTTTGTTTTTTAATCAGAAAATGATCTAACCGACGATATTTTTCTACCAAAGCATCGTCATCTCGAGCGATCCATTTTAATACATGGAATGTAAAAAAGGCAGGAACAGCTACTATCATGGACGCCAAAAATTTTATGATGCGAAGAGCCAGGTTTTCTATTTTTTTGTTCTGCTCGACTAGCGAAAATCGACCATTCCCCTCCCATTTATAAATCTGCATAGGCTTGCCTCTGCAGACTTGAAGCGGGTAGTCACAGGGCTTCCAAACCTGGTAGGCTAATTGATCAAAAAAATTGCCTGAATGGGTTATATGTCTCATGGCTAAATATCATGCAATTTAGTAATTAATTATAGCGATCATAAACAAAGCATCAATTATTTAATAAATAATTATTCAGTGTCCCAGCCTAAAACGATTTTAATTTTTTCTAAATAGGGATGAGATTTTTTGAATGGCGCAGGCAATTTATTAAAAAAGCTCAAAGGCTGACCGTTCATGAAGGCTTGAAAGCGTGCATTTAATTTTGTATCACCATCAATCTTAGTAAAATACCCCATGGCTATTCTGGTACAGGGAGAGTTAAAAAATTTAGAAAAGACCCATGCTACAAATTCATATTTTTTTAAAGATAAATCCTTAGGTATTGTTCCGCAAAACAGATAAGAGATAAAATCCCATGAGTTATAGTTCTCATTATAAAGCTGATGAACGGCGTGTGTTAAATCGGAATTCAGATAGGTCCCAGTACTTAACGCATTCGATTCTGTATAAAGATAACCTTTCCATATTTGGTCTACAGCCTGGTCCCTCCGCAGCACTTCCTTAGGAAGATATAAGGAGTATTTTATGACCAGAGATTCTGTTTTATGATAAGCATCAAAGTGTTTACCTTGAACCCTTAAAATATCCGGCTTCTCCTTCCAATCCTCCGGGGTTTGAGCATTGATCCACTCTTTTAATGTTTTATACACATCATTTTCTGGCACGCACACAGGGAGGGTTAACATTTTGTTTAATGAGCCTATGAAGCGAATGAGCTCCGGCTTTTGATGATAGGAAGTCGTATGGTCCTGGACTATACGAATGAGCGTATAAAAAGTGGAGGGATCAGCTGGATCTTTTTGAGTTGATAAGCGCCTTTAAAACTCAGCTGATAGTCAGGGATGAAAGCTGTTATTTGTTTATCTACTACTTGCTGAAAACAACGACTCACCGCTCTGATACGGACAATATCTAAAAGATCTAGATCGAGGCAAATCCTTAGTTTTAATTCACTAGGCATACGATCGAATGCCGTGATCTCAGGTCGAGAAAAGCTCGTTTCTGGATTAAATAACCTGCTGTTACATCCTATTGCATTCATTAAAAACTCAAAAGATTGTTGAAGAAAGAATAAAAATATACGAGGGAGAAAATTAAAACAATCTTTTACCCTAACTGCTGCTAGCAGGGCTTAAATTAGCTAGAAAGATTTAAGTTCTTGAAAACTTGATGTTTTTAGTATTTGGTTTAGTTTCTACAGGCGTTTGAGTCGTTTTTTCAGGTAAAGTAAAGTCTTCTTCGGCAACTTGAGTCGCTGAAGAGCCTCCCCAATCACTAAAGGTGAGGTCCTCTGAAATTTTAATGACATCGCCAGGAGTCAGGTGGATGGTTTCTTGATAATCTTCAAACGCAATCGCATGAGGAACACTAATCTCTTTTTTTCCTTTAAAAATCGTAGGGGCTTCGGCTAAATGCACTTTATTTTTTACAAATTCATCGGCATGCAGCTTTTTAAGAGACTCATCGGAAATTACAAAAAAATCTTCACTTGCATAACCTAAACTACCCATGCAATAGATGGCTAAAAAAAGTGATAGTTTTCTAGAAGCCATAGGTTTCCTCCCCCTAATCTTTACAAACTCAAGGTACCAAAACGCCTGATAACCGTCACTAAAATATTTTTGAAATTCTTTCCAATAGATTGATACTGAATATAAGCTTATGTATTTATATCATCCTATTATATCCCAGAGCTTTAAAAAAGGATTTTTAACGGACAAGAACGTTGGTAAATTGAATAAATTTATTTACACTCAAAGCAGTTATTCCCCTTTCGCCAGAGCTTTTTTTGAAATTGAACTCTATTTTAAAAAAATTAATTTACCAGGAGAAATGAGATACCGAGAGGGATAGTACTTCCCTGCACTAAACATGACTCTTGTATGAAGATGTAAGGGCAAGTCGGGTTTTAATTTAATTTTTATAAATGATGATGTATAATTTCAAGCATTTATGAATCCCAGAAGTCATTAGCCCAACAGGTTTCCACGTGGACAACAAACAAATTATTTTAAAAAAAGTTAAAGTTCATAATCTTAAATCTGTAGATCTTAAGTTAGACACCAATGAATTAATCGTATTCACTGGAGTATCTGGCTCAGGAAAATCCTCTTTAGCTTTTGACACCATTTTTGTGGAGGGTCAAAGACGTTATGTCGAATCTCTCTCTACTTTTGCCAGACGTCAACTAGGAGAAATGTCTAAACCTGATTTAGAACATGCTTCTGGAATTTCCCCCACCATTTCTATCGAGCAAAAAACAGCAGGACGCAATCCTCGTTCTACGGTGGGAACGATGACAGAAATTTACGATTATCTCAGAGTTCTGTATGCGCGCGTAGGGGTGCCGCATTGTCCCGTGAGTGGAGAACCCGTCTCTCCACAAAGCCGAGAACGCATTATAAAATCCGTACAAAACTTTCCTGTTCAGACTAAACTGATCGTTCTATCTCCTTACGCGAAAGGTAAAAAAGCTGAATTTAAGGAAGACTTTCAAGATTTAATGCGTAAAGGATTCACAAGGGCCCGTGTCGATGGAAAAATTGTCACTTTGCAAGAAGAAGCGGGTTTAGACGGAAGCGTTTCCCATGATGTGGATGTGGTCGTTGATCGTCTAGTTGTTAATGTTGAAAATCATTCTCGGATTGCTGAAGCACTAACCGCAGCCTTAAATCTAGGAAATGGGGTCTGTAGTGTTTTAAATGCTGAAACCGATGAAGAAACCCTTTTCTCCACCCATGCTTATTCCCCAAAATCTGGTTTATCTTACAATTCCCTAGAACCTCACGATTTTTCCTTTAACAGTCCTTCAGGGATGTGTCCAGTCTGTAACGGCTTGGGAACTGTGAATGAGTTTGATTTAGATAAGGTTATAGATCCTAACCTAAGCATTTCTCAAGACTGTTGTTCCATTGCCAGTTCTTATCAAACCGTACGCTACGGAAATATCTACGATAATCTCGCCGCAATGTACGACTTTAGCGTTAAAACTCCTTGGAAAAAACTTTCAGAAAAAGCTAAGAAAATTTTCCTTTATGGAACGGATAAAAAATGGACCCGGATGCAATTTGTCCACCCCATCACAGGTGCTCGCTGGATCGACAATATCCAGTGGAAAGGTGTTTTACATGAGGCCCACAGCAGATTTGCAGAGGCGAAAAGCGACTTGTATAGAGGCAAGATGCAAAAGCTTATGCATTCTCAAACTTGTCCGGAATGTCAGGGTGAGAAATTAAAGCCCTACCCAGCCGCAACCCTTTTAAATGGAAAGCGCATCAGTCAATTAGCGGCAATGACCATTGAAGAATGTCAGCAATTTTTTCTTCAACTCAAACTATCTCCACAGGATGAAATCATTGCCGAAGAACTTTTAAAAGAAATTCGTCAGCGCCTTCAATTTTTAATGGAGGTAGGTCTTCATTATCTCAATCTAGACCGCACAGCTCCTACCCTCTCAGGCGGCGAAGCGCAACGTGTACGCCTGGCTTCACAAATTGGCTGCGGCTTAGTAGGCATTACCTACGTACTGGATGAACCTTCCATCGGTTTGCACCCCAGAGATAATAAAAAACTCATTAGCACTTTAAAACGTCTCCGCGATATGGGAAATACCGTGATTGTGGTCGAACATGATGAAGAGACCATATGGGAAGGAGACCGTATCGTCGATGTGGGCCCGGGCCCTGGAGTGCGAGGAGGAGAAATTGTCCATAATGGGGATATCAAAGGACTTTTGGATAGCAAAAAATCAATCACTGGCCAATATCTTTCGGGACGTCTTTCCATTCCAGTGCCTAAAAAAAGACGAAAACCTTCCAAAGAGAATATTGTCATCAAGGGAGCCTCTCATCATAATTTAAAGAATGTCGACGCAAAAATCCCCCTTGGAGTATTTATTGCTGTGACAGGTGTATCGGGTTCAGGAAAATCTTCCTTAATTACCGACATTCTCTACCCTGCACTTTCTAATCATCTGCATGACAGTGAATATCCAGTAGGTAAACATAAGGAGCTTTTAGGAATTGAAGCTATCGATAAAGTCATTGCTATTGATCAATCTCCTATCGGGCGAAACCCGCGCTCTAATCCAGCGACCTATATTAAACTTTTTGATGATATTCGTGATCTATTTACCCAGCTGCCTGAAAGTCAAGCGCGCGGTTATAAACCTGGTCGTTTTAGCTTTAATGTCAAAGAAGGCTCTTGTCCCCAATGTTCTGGAATGGGCATGATTAAAATCGATATGGATTTTATGGAAGATGCATGGGTGGACTGTCCTCTATGCAAAACTAAACGATTTGATCAAGAAACCCTTTCAGTTCTTTACAAGGGTAAAAACATCTATGATGTTTTAGAAATGGACGTGGCGGAGGCTCTCGAATTTTTTGTCAACATTCCTTCGATTCATCACAAACTTGAGACTTTGCAAAAAGTGGGCATGGAATATATTAAACTTGGCCAATCCTCTACCACCCTTTCAGGAGGAGAGGCCCAGAGGATCAAATTGGCCAAGGAATTAGTGCGACCTGCTACCGGCCACACCTTTTATATTTTTGATGAACCTACCACTGGTTTGCATTTTCATGATATCAAACACCTTCTAGAAGTCCTTCAACAGCTTGTCGATAGAGGTAATACGGTTCTTGTAATTGAACATAACATGGACATAGTAAAAACGGCCGATTGGATCATCGATATAGGGCCTGAAGGGGGATACCAAGGGGGACAAATTGTCGCCAATGGAACTCCTGAGCAAATAGCTCGTTTAGATACCCCTACAGGCCGTGCTGTACATGAGGCTTTAAATCATGATATTGAAGGAAAAATCCAACTCGCTCTACAAACAGCTAAACACAACCGTGCCAAACGCAAGGAACGAGAAAAACATGTGATTAAAGAAATCACAGTCACTGATGCGGAACAAAATAATTTAAAAAGCATTTCTGCTACCATTCCTCGCGAGATGATTACGGTTTGTACAGGCCCTTCTGGTTCAGGAAAAACTTCTTTAGCATTTGAAACCATTTATGCTGAGGGCCAACGGCGCTACATCGAATCCCTCTCTCCTTATGCCAGACAGTTCGTTAAACAGATGCCTAAGCCTAAAGTGGGCCATGTAGAAGGGCTCTCTCCTGCCATAGCCATTGAACAAAAAGCGCATGCCGGAAACCCTCGCAGTACCATCGGAACCATGACGGAAATTTACGATTACTTACGCATTCTTTATGCCCGCATTGGCATCCCTCATTGTCCTGAAACGGGTGAGGTGATTAAAGCCATCAGTAAAGATCATGTTCTTGATAGAATCATGGCATACCCTGAGGGAGAAAAAATTCAAATTTTAGCTCCGATTGAAATACGAAAAAATGAACGATTTGAGGATGTCATTTCGCGTCTACAACGCCAAGGGTTTTTACGCATTCGCTTAAATGGAGAATTCTATGATTTAGATCAATCTCCAGAAACCATGCATTTTGATCGAAAAAGAAAAAACGAGTTATTGCTTATTATTGATCGTTTAAAAGTGAACGCTACTATAAAAAATCGCCTTTTAGAAGCGATCGAAAATGCCACTCACCTAGGAGGAGGCAAGATTGTTGTGCTAAGGGAAAACCAACAAGACATTCTATTTAACTTAGCATTTGCAGTGGAAAGTACCGGAAAATCCTATCCTGAAATTACCCCTCATACCTTTGCTTTCAACAATGCGGAAGGTATGTGCCCGGACTGCTTAGGCTTGGGATACCAGTATGGAGCTAATCTTACGCAAAAGCCGGAAATTATGGAGCAGTCCATTGCAGGTTTGATGAACTTCTTATGGCAAGAACATTATACGTCTGTGGCTTTTGCCTTTGTTGAGGCTTTTCTTGAAGCAGAAGGAATCGATTTGTTCACGCCGCTGAATCTTTTGCCAACAAAAAAACTGCAAATGATCTTTAATGGCTCCGCGGAAGATAAATGGTACTCCACAAACTCCCATTTAAAATTTCGATGGGTGGGAATCAATCATATTTTAGCCAAAGCAGGTCGTAGCGCTCAATCAGAACTTCGCGATGCCATTACTCCCCTCTTGGAAGAGCATGAATGCCTCTCCTGTCAAGGATCAAGACTTAATCCACTTGCACGTCATGTGACTATCCAAGACACCTCCATAAGCGAACTATGCAAGTGGCCTGTTGAAAAATCTCTTTATTTTATGGAAACTCTAGAAATTCAAAAACAGGACAATAAAATTCTAGAAGAAGTACGTGCACAACTCCTCAGTCGTTTAAGATTTTTAGCCGCGGTAGGTTTAGGATACATCGGCCTTGATCGTCGTGCACCTTCATTAAGTGGAGGAGAAGCGCAACGTATCCGTCTCGCGCGTCAACTGGGCAGCGGTTTGACAGGAGTCCTATATGTTCTCGATGAACCAACGATTGGCTTACACCCACGTGATAACGATCGTTTAAATCTGGCCCTTGAACAACTCAAACGTCTTGGAAATACATTATTAATGGTCGAGCATGATCCATTAACTATCGCCAAGGCCGATTATATCATGGATTTTGGTCCTCATGCAGGCAATTTGGGGGGACATGTCACGGCAAGAGGTTCTTTAAAACAAATCCTCAAAAATCCTAAATCCCTTACAGGACAATATTTATCGGGCAAACTTGCCATCCCAGTTTTAGACAAAAGGCGCTCATTAAAAAAAGGCTTTTTACAGATCAAAAAAGCTAAAGTGAATAACTTAAAATCCCTTAACGTCAATATTCCTCTAGGAGCTCTAACAATTTTAACCGGTGTATCTGGATCCGGTAAGTCTACCTTGATGCATCAAGTCATTCAACCTGCAGTGCAAAAAGGAATTTATCAAGCAGGCGAAATTCCCAAAGAACTCGGTCAAGTGAAAGGTGTGGAAAATTTTGATAAAGTTATTTCAATCGATCAAAATCCTGTGGGCCATACGGTACGTTCCGATGTAGGAACCTATGTGGATGTTTTGAGTCGTCTACGGGAATTTTTTGCTTCTCTACCTAGTGCCAAAGCTAAAGGGCTTCAGGGAAAACATTTTAGCTATAACCATCGTCGAGGCATGTGCACAAACTGTTGGGGGTTAGGCTATAAGCGTATTGAAATGCATTTTCTTCCCCCTGTAAGAGTGGTGTGTGAAGAATGTCAAGGCTTACGTTTAAATCCTGTGAGCTTAGAAATCCTTTATAATGGAAAAAACTTTGGACAATACTTAGATTTAACCGTCGATGAAGCGCGTCATGTGTTTGAAAATCATCCCCGCATCACACGTATTTTAGATACTCTTATCGCGGTTGGTCTAGGCTATTTGAAGTTGGGTCAGGAAACCGCCAGTTTATCCGGAGGAGAAGCACAACGTATTAAATTAAGCCGCGAGCTAGCCAAACGCTCTACAGGTAAAACTCTCTATCTCTTAGACGAACCTACGACAGGCCTCCATAGTGATGACATTAAAAAATTATTGCAAGTTCTCCATAAGTTAGTGGATAAGGGCAATACCATGGTAATCATTGAACATAACCTAGATATGATAAAAAATGGCGACTACGTGATCGATTTGGGACCTGATGCTGGAGAAAAAGGTGGAGAAGTTGTCGCTGAGGGAACACCGGAAGAAATTGTGAAGAATCCTCAGTCCATTACAGGGCGATATTTGAAAGATGTCTTATAAGAGGTGTTGAAGTTTTATTATGAAAGAAAGGATGTCTCATTCCGTAAGGTCATTCTGGATAGTCAGTCTCTTATCATTTTTTTCATTTTTATCGGCCCAGGAAATTCCATTGAACGTTGAATTTGCTCTGACTCATAACCAACGAGCTTGGGGCTTGATGCAACGTGCGGCACTGCCCGAAAATCAGGGGATGCTTTTTTATTTCCCTTCAGGAAGCATTTGGATGTTCAATACTTTAATCGATTTATCTGTCGCCTTTCTAGATAAAGAAGGCTATGTGATCGATCTTATTGATCTTAAGGCCTATCCCGAGATGATGGATCCCCGGCGCCCTGTGCGTCATTTGGCCGATATGAAATATTACCCTTCTTCGGATGCTATCTACCAATTCTTTTTGCAAAGGAGTTTTGCCATTCCTTTAGGGACGCGCTATGTCTTAGAAATGAATAAAGGTTGGTTTAAGAAACATCAAATTAAAGAAGGGGATCAACTTATATGGACTCTGGGATGTCCCAAAGCCCATATGGTCATTCACCCATAAAATACAGGTTATTACAACTGCTAGGTCTTCTCAAGGGGCTTGGCATGCTGGCCCACTGCGACTTCTACAAGCTCAAAGTGGGTAGGATATACACAACCCGTAAAATGTTGGGCTAAGGTTTCATTTTTTATGCCCTTAGGGCCTATTGATATCAGGTGATGAATGATCCTATTCTCGTCCTCTTTAAAACTTAAAACAAATTTTTCAGGTATACTAGATCTTCTAAATAAGTAGCCCCCCTTCTCTTTAGTTAAAAGCAACTTTTCAGCTTCTTCACGCCCCACTGAATAAAAGGAATTGAGACGTGTTAAATGAAGAGACTCATACGGGACCATCAAGATCTTCATATCCTTTTGAATAATCTTGGCCTGAGGACATAGAGCTTGGAGCTCGCTAAATAATTCTTTTATATTAACTATTCCTAGATAAAGAGTAGAGTTGGTCAGATCAACCTTTTCAAGCTGAGGAAAGCTTAAGAAAATGCTCTTCAGAGCATAAAAAGAATAAAAAATTCCTCCGGAAGCGTCAATTTCCTTTACAGTGTTTAACCTCCATATATCTAATTCTTTTTTTGCCACATTGTAATGCAGCTTTAAATCGCTTGCTCCAAATTGCAAACAAATGCCCAAGTTTGTCGTTGCTTTAGTTCCAGTATAATGACCCATTTCAAACGGCTCCCAATGAGTATTCATTCCCCACACACACTTTTTAGCCTCGATCTTTTCAAGTTTGTGACAATAAGGTAAAATTCTCCAAAAGTAATTTTTTGCATGCTCGTTTTCCACGCATAAATTGCAAGAAGAAAATTCTGGATATTCTGAGATTAAATCCAATCCCTGCGCGTAGTAGTCCAATAAGGAATACATTGAATGTCCCGACAGATCGCGATGGGCTTTCATCTCTTCAGATAAATGGGAAGGTATCAAGAGCTTTAAGATCTCACGATTTGGAGGGTCTATATCTTCCAAATATTCTTTTCCAATGAATGTGCGCAGATAGGTCATTAAGGGGATTCTTCCACTCTGGTCACGATCTAATAGGCTATAACGATTGGATTTCAATACAGCTTGAATTATATCAAAGTGTCCTTCACTGGCTGCGAGGTGCAAAGGAGTCCCTGCATAAAGAGAGACAGATAACTGAGGTAAATTATCCTGAACATGATTAATCTCTTGAGAAACGCCTATCTCCAAAAGTTTCACAACAGACTTTAAACATGCAAATTTAATGCAAATTTTTAGATCAAGTTCGGTCGGAATAAAATCTTTTTGACTTATCAATTTTAGAAATATTTCATCTAAAACAGATCGTTCATTTTCTTGGCATAAACAACCTCTGGTTGAATCTTCAATATGGGAGGAAAATATTTTCTCTTTGATTTTATCAAAAAAAACTCTGGAAGAAATTTCTATGCTCTCTTCTACTAATAAAAAATCTAAAACCTGCACTTTAAGGGGAGAATGGATGGAAGCATCGATAAATTGATCGACAGCATGCTTTAGCAGAGGATTTTTCTTTATTTCATTCCTTAATGTCTCTACATCTCCTTCCCATGCTGCTTTATGGCAGATGGTAACAGCAGGATCTTGATTGGGAGAGACATAAAAAAAAGATTGCAACCATAAATTATCCATGTGAATACTCATAATTCCCTCCTTTGATATTTTCTATTTTAAAAGCATCTATTTACAAGGTAGAAGAGAATTATATAAAATGAATAAATAAAAGCAATTTAATGATTGTAAAATAATTTCTTATTTTGAGAAAACAGCAGCATGCAAAATTAAATATTCGTAATAGTTAATGGACAGATTAAAAAATATCTCCATGACTTCTCCCCTCTCCACCAAAGCAGAATTTTCTAGAGCAGTTTTGAAAAGTGTTTAAGGAAAAATGATGGGGGACTATTCCCAATTTTAACCAAAATTAAAAAGTGTATTTGATTATTTAAAACCACACATGTATAAATATTAAAAATTTTTAAAACAAAAAATATCTAAGATAAAAAATTATTTATAGAAAAGGTTTTTATGAATGTTGACCCCAACTTTAAAAGAGCATTTAGCCAACTCGAAGGTGAAAATGAGAGTCCAACTCCCAAATACCCCAAAATCAGTTCGACAGTTGGTCCAGAAAAACTTGCTGCTTTATCAGATAGCTCTACATTAACTTTAAACAATAAAGTCTCACCAAACCCCCGAAAATCTAAAACAGCTCAGATTGCTCTTGATTGTCTAGAGATCCATGCAAACTCGATTGCATCTACCTTGTGGAGTGGACTACCTTACAAAATAAAAAGCATTATTGTTTCTAAAATAGATTTCAGCGCTTTGTTTCAAACGACACACATATCCAAAGAAATGAAAGCTATAGTGGATAGAGAAATCATTGAGCGTATCAATAAAGATAAAATCTCCTTGGATACCGATGAGGATGCTTTTGCGTATCTGAACAAAATTCTAAAAGAGCAAGGACAACATCTAAAATATCTTGGTTTAAAAAACCATTATATATCTGGCCCCGTAGCTTTTGGCTTGATAACTGATTGTTGTCCTAATCTTGAAGAGGTGGATATAGCTTTTCCCTACAAAGAAGTCATTTCCATCGTACATGCTATAGCGGAATTATCACAAAAATCCATGCTTTCTCATGTAAGAAAACTTAAATTGCATCATACCGAATCAGATTCCGCATTTTCCGCAACGGGTACCATTCAAGGCATAGAAGCAGCAAAGGCACTAGCAGAGATTTGCCTGCCGGACTTGTCAGAACTTGCTCTCAGGAGATTTATGTTAGGTGATGAGGGTATGCCTTACGTTGCTGAACTATTAAAAAAATCAAAAATAAAACGTTTGAATTTAAAGAGTAATTGGATCCACTCTGAAGGCATAGAAAAAATTGCCCCATTCCTCTCTAAAATTTCTTTTTTAAACTTAAGATGGAACACAATAGGCACTAAAGGTTTGGAACTCATGCTTCAAGCAAAACCAAAGCAAGTGGATTTAAACATGTGTAGGGGAGAAGCAAATGTTCTAGCAGAGAGCCCTTTAGAGAATTTGTCAGAAGTTAATCTTAGTTATTGTAGTTTAGATGATGATAGTATGCTTTACGTTGCTGAACTATTGAAAAGGTCAAAAGTAACAAGTTTGAATTTAAGTTGTAATCAAATCACTTCTAATGGCATAGCAAAAATTGCCCCATTTATTTCAAAAATTTCAATTTTAAATTTAAGTAAGAACCAAATAGGTTCTAAAGGTTTGGAACTCATCCTTAAAGCAAAACCAAAGCTAAGGGTTTTAAATATGTTTAGGACAGAAATTGGAGATGAAGGAGCACAAATGATATTTAATTTTGAAAATTTTAAATTCATGCAAAAGCTAGACTTGTCCCTTAACGTTTTATCTAGCAATTTTTTTTCGTCTTTAGAAGAGCCACAGATTGAAAGTAATTTAGAAGTTTTTTATCTGAATTATAACGAGAAACTCATAAATTCGGATGCCTCAAAAATTGCACAATCCTCTATCTTTTCTAAATTAAAAGTCTTGGGTATTTCACGTACCGGAATCAATAACATAGGTGCGCTGGAAATTCTAACATCTCTAAAACAATTAAAAAAAATGAGCTTCCTGCCTATTTTCGGAGAAGATAAATGTAAAGAGTTAGTTGAACTTGCCAAAAGGCTGGGATATAAAGTGGTAGTCGCCAAAAGCTCTATTGAAAGGTAAAATTTTTATTGCGGAGTCGCTGAGACTTCTTCACGAGGTCTAATGATCGCACGTTCATAGTGTCCGAAATTGCCGCCTTTAAAATAAATACAGACTTCATCTTTGCCATTTTCATTGATGATTCCTTGTTGAAGCACAGCTTCGTCTTTCCCCCATCCTTTTTGAAATAGGCGGACACGCTTATTGAAACACTCGGCCATAATCATGAGTTCGTCTTGGAGCATGTAAGTTGTAGGATCTTTCATGTAGGCAAAATAAGCTTCACGGATGCGTTTGTCTTGGATAAATTCTTCGACAATCGCATCACTTTGAGCAGCATATAATTTTAGATCTCTACTCACCTTTTCGGCTTCTTTCATATCCAGTTCTGCAGGAGGAGAGGGTTGCAAATCGCGAATTTTGCTCTGTTTGTCCTGAATTTTTTGGTGTAATGCTTCATACTTTTTCTGATAGTCTTCCAACAATCCAGGCCCTTGATCCCCTAGCTCTTTCTCTAAGGCGTTTTTAAAATTTTGAGGGACTCCTTCTGCATCTACTAGATACTCTTTTAATACCGTATTAATGTAAGGGTGCTCTTCTCCATTTTTATAATTTTTTAAGAAGTTACAAAAAATCTCACGTTTCTCTTCAGCATTGCATGTATACACCCCGTCTACAGGTTCTCCTAGCAAAGCATGAAAGGCGCAAGAGCCATCCCCCACAGTTTCAAAACGCATGACTTCAAGGCCATTCTCTAGAGGATAAGGAAACTGAATTCCCTCATTTAAAAGTTCCTCTATTTTTTGCACGATATCGGCAATTTGGCTATCCTCAAAATGAAAGTCGGGGTCCATCGATTTCCTTAAGCTTTTATAATTTTCCCATACAATAAAAGCATCTTTCTCGGTGGGGTTCATCAATTGAATATAGGCCTTAACCACATCACGTAAAATTTCTAGCGTATGCGTATCATCCCCCACTGGCTTTATGCCTTCATTATCCGCTGGGTTTTCTTGGGGAGAATCATCCAAGCCAGTCTTTTGCTTGGCAATTTTATCAGCTTTATGTGCTGCATGGATTTGAGCCTCATTTAAAGGAGTATTCTTAAGCTCTAATTGTCTAAATCGACCAATAAGCAAGGGAGTAATAAAATATGTCCCCACCCCTAGGGTAAAGATAGAGATAAATATGGATACAACGATTGTGAGCGCTTGATGAGCAGAATTCAGATTTTTAAATTCAGAAAAAACGTCATATCTAGGCTCTGTATGATTTGTTGCAGATATTCTTGACATACCTATCCTTATTTTTCAACTCCATTATAACAAATAAATTGATTAAAAATCATTAATTATGAGTTTATTGCGAAGTAATTGAAATATAGATTTTTTGGCAATAGGAAAGTGCTTCAATCCCGGTATTGAGCTATCCATATCTTTCACATAGAATGGCTTAAAGCTCTAGCCCTGACTGCATGAATGAAAAACTACCATAGAACTCTTCATGTTAATTTTTTTAAACTTTGGATTTTTAGAGTAGATAGTGAATTCTGGTTGATTGAAAATCTCATGAAACATACAGTTAAAGAGGGTTTTTCCCAATCGATCGATGAATAGGAATATCAACTTCTAAGTAATTCTATTCCACCTCATTAGATCCCAATAAAAATAAAGCCTTAAGGATAAATATGGCCAAACCCCTCTTATCAAAAAGAAAAGCTGATTCAATCTCCAACGGAGCCTTTCTGATTGGAATAGGTATGCTATTATACTCTAATCAATGGTGGCCTAATTTTTTACTAGTTTTATGGGTGACACTAGTTTTAAGACAGTATTTAACAGGTAGGATTTATGATACAATTTTATCCACCATCCTTCTCTTGGGCCTATTCCTTGTATCGTATATAAAGATCAACTGGTCAGTCATTATTCCTGTGCTATTTGTGATCGGGGGAATTTATCTGATATTTCGTGAATATTTCTACGCTGAGGAAACAATCGAAGAAGAAACCCTCAATGAGACTTCCGATGCAGACAAGCGTTGAACCTCCTACAAAAAAACTAGGACAGCTGATTCATGTCGCCCAAATCACTCTAGAGACAAAAGGACCGCGTCTTTTGTTTTTACGAAAAGAGGATCCTGTACGCTTTACCTGGTATGAAGATCTAGTGCAGGAAGAAAAAGAGACCGAAGTTTTTTCAACAACAGCACTGGAAGCGATTCGTTTAGCTTATCTATACTGGAAAAACTATTCCTTTAAAACATTAAATTGTGGCTTCCGTTACACATTGCCCGAAAGGGATGAGCATGGTAACAATGCCCTTTTTCATCAAATGATCGCCTCCTACAGCTCCAT
This sequence comes from Chlamydiales bacterium 38-26, assembly GCA_001897225.1. Taxonomy (GTDB): domain Bacteria; phylum Chlamydiota; class Chlamydiia; order Chlamydiales; family Parachlamydiaceae; genus Neochlamydia. The sequence continues at coordinate 147,454 of MKSK01000005.1, read as the reverse complement.
GAATGGCATCTACTTTGATGAAGATCTTGGACATAACTGCTTTGTGAATTTTGCATCAGATGAAGCAAAAAATTTGTGGAAAAACCTACAATCTCAAAAAAGATTATAAATGATGGTGGACTTATCCTGCTCTAATTGTGCTTATACCTTCTCCATCCAATCAACAAGTCCCAAGGGAAAACCTAAATTTTGTCCTTCTTGCGGTCATCCATTATCCAAAAATGTCAAGAAACCTAAAGACAAGAAGATTTCCAGCGATTTACCTAAATCCGAGGCTTCTTTAGAGGAAACAACCTTAATTCTCCTTCCTGGACAATCCCCTCCCACGAAAGATCATACACACTCTACGATAGGCTCCTATAAAATTTTAGAGTCAATCGGAAGAGGAGGAATGGGAGAGGTTTTTTTAGCTTATGACACTTCATGTGGTCGTCGCATTGCTTTAAAAAGAATTCGAGAGGACCTTCTTGAGCATAAACAGGTCCACAATCGGTTCTTAAAAGAAGCCCATATCACCAGTCAACTGACTCATCCTGCTATCATACCCATTTATGCCATCCATGCAGAAAATGAACACACCTATTATACAATGCCCTATGTAGAAGGAGAAACCCTTAAATTAGTATTAAAGGCTGCGCGAAAAAAAGATAAATTAGGTCTTAAAGCCGCCCAATCCAGTTCTATTCCTTCTTTAATGCGAATTTTTCTAAGTATCTGTCAAGCGGTAGCCTATGCACATTCCAAGGGAATTTTGCACCGTGATTTAAAACTTGAAAATGTCATTGTAGGTAAGTATGGAGAAGTGGTTATTTTAGATTGGGGCCTTGCACAACTTATCAAAGCTCCTCCTTCGGAGGAAGAACTCTCTATAGAAATCCCTGAATCGCAACACCCTTGGCATTATATGACAAGGCTAGGTAAAGTCGTAGGAACTATTGCTTATATGGCACCTGAAAGGGCAAAGGGACAACCCGCAAGTTTTCAAACGGATGTCTATTCTCTGGGGGTGATTCTCTATCAAATGTTGACTTTACGACATCCCTTTAAACGCGGCACTCTTAAAGAGTTCCGTAAAAATATGGCCGAAGAAAAATTGTATGATCCTATTGAAGTGGCTCCTTACAGGGACGTTCCGCGTATTTTATCTAGGATTGCTTTAAAATGTCTTTCAGTGACACTCGAGCACCGTTATAAAACAGTCGATGAGATTATTCACGATCTTGAAACCTATTTAGAAGGCCGTTCAGAGTGGTTTCAAATTACTGAATTAAATGTCGCACAAAAAGAAGATTGGGAGTTTCAGGAAAATGTTTTAATCGCAGAACATACGGCAGTCACACGCAGTACAGAGACTTCGGATTGGGTCAGTTTAATGATTTCCAAAGGTTCATTTGCTGAAAACACCAAAATTGAAGCCCAGGTAAAACTGGGAGAAAAATGTCAAGGAATCGGTTTTCTTTTAAGTATCCCTGAAGCTGCTGAAAGAATGCATCTGAATGATGGGTATTGCTTATGGTTAGGCTCCGACTCTTATCGCTCTACAAAACTTTTACGCTCGGCCGTTGAGGTCATGCATCATCCGGAAATTTTTCTACAAAGACATGATTGGTACCACATCCGCATTGAAAAAATTGACCAGAATATCCATTTCTATCTCAATAACATTTTGCAATTTTCCTATATCAGCCATCTACCTTTAGCTGGTACGCATATTGGTCTTTTATCCCGCGATGCAGATTATGTTATTTCGCCGATAAAAGTATCTTTAGGAAGTTTAAATATCAGAGTCAATTGTTTAGCAGTCCCAGACGCCTTTCTTGCACATAAGGATTATACCACTGCATTAAGTGAGTATCGCCGCATTGGATACTCTTTTCCAGGGACTGCAGAAGGTCGTGAAGCCATGTTTAGGGCAGGTATCACGTATTTGGAGCAAGCCCGCAACACACCAGAATTGAATAAAAAACAAGAGCTCTATGAGCTCGCTTTAGAAGAATTTTGGAAGCTTCATTCTACCCCTGGGGCACCCCTTGAATATCTAGGAAAGGCTTTGATTTACCAAGCGTTAGAAGATTCTGACGAAGAAATCAAATGTTTTGAATTAGCTTACCGACGTTATCCTCATCATCCTCTTCTGCCTGTCTTAGAAGAACAAATTCTTTACCGGATGTTAGAAAGTTCGCGGCATAATCGTAAAGCCACTTATCAATTCATCTTATTTGCTTTACGTTTTATTCCCACGATTAGGTCCCAAAACAACGTAAAAAAATTATTCAATAGTCTTCAAAGGCATTGGGAGCCTTTGCATTTTATGCACCGTGAAGCAGAAGTCATTCTTTCAGACGATTTGAAGAATAAGGATTTCATCATCCATCTCGCCTTTTGGTCTGCTAAACCATATGTTTTATGTGAAATCATTGATGATTTAATTAAAACGGCCCCATTTTCATTAACTTTATGCTCCAATGCTATTTTTGCATTAATTGAACTAGGAAGTTATGCCCTAGCAAAAGTAAAATTAAATGAATTAATCAAAAAACTAGCTCCCCATCTTTCCAAGGAACTTCTGCATGAAGTAGAGCTGCTTAACATTGCCATTAAATTATACCAGCTGCCCATCCAAAAATGTTTTGAAGATTTATTAAAATTATTAAGAGCGCCCATCCTTGAAAAAAGTGAGCTCCGTATTTTGCTCCATCTCTTTAAGTTTGCCTTAAAAAAACATAACTTTTCTTTTGTACTTAGTGTCCTAGAAGAATTAAAACCTTATGATCTAGACGCAGATGCTTCGCTAAGAATTAATTGCGCCATGATCTGTGCTTATCTAGGTGAGCATCAGTGGAAGAAAGCGGGAGAGCTGTTACAAAGTTATCCTATCGAAATCTTAAACCAAGAACTCCACCCTCTCCATCTATTGTATGGGATTTGGCTATATATGGCTGAGGGAAAAGAGATTGCATACATTCATTTTTCAGGGGTTCTTGAAACTTCCTTTCCCAGGACATGGACCCTCCTCAGCCATTTTTTAAACTCTCAAATTGACCAAAATAAAAATTGGTTAGATAAAGCCTTTTTATGGGAAAAACGTCAACTGTATTCGCAGGCTTCCTTCTTCTATCACTGCATAGGCGATGAAGAAAAAAGTCATTATTACATGCAACTGGAAGCTGAACAGTACGTCTACGCTAAAGCTTTATAATAGATTGAGATCTTTTATCTCCCCTGGACCCCTAACCTTAGGTTAGTATCCCATCCATATAAGCCTCTATTTTTCTGAAGTGATACTTCTCTTGGATAAATCCGGCTAAATGTAAGCCTGCTGCTATAGCAATGAATGCAAAAGCAAGCGGAGCTAAAACACCGGTTAATAAAATCACTAAGGCAATCACATTGACTAAAGCTGCTGTCCCTTTCAATACATGGGAAGTTTTAATTGCATGACCATATTGATAACTCTTGCTGATAAAATTCGAAATAGCCTTTTGATCTTTTAGTCCTTGAACCTTAAGAGCCGTCTGTTGAAATTTTTTAGCATCCACCTTTAAAATCTTCTGTATTAAATGCACATCTACCTGACCGATCTTACTGATACAAATTTCATTTTCTTTCTCTTGCAAGAGAGGGTCGTGAAGAGATTTTAAGGAAATATCATCCATAAACGTCTCTGTTTGTTGCCACCTTCTCCCGTGAAAGGCTACGGTGGCTACAGATAAAAAAGTGCTAAAAATGTTCAAAATAGGAATCCACGCCCACGTAGAAGAAGAAACTCTTAAGATTTCAGCTAAGCCACGCGAAAAGGATACACCTCCATCCAGAAGAGACGAACAACCCTCCAACAAGCGTAAGGATGCGTCCACTTTATCTGCGGGATTTCCTTTGGAAAGAATCCAGCTATTTTTGATGATAGTAAATATCATCCAAGGTGCACTGATGAGACCGCCTAATTTCGCATACTTGATAAAAACATGCATAAGATAAAAGCGCGTCCAGAGATGGTGGGTGGCCTCATGCACTTTATGGTGTTCTTTCCTCAATGCAAAAATCGAATTAATCGATTTATGCAAATAACTAAGCACTCTAAATGTTTTACTAATGGCCTGACTAGGTTCGTATTTAAAAGCCCAGAGGCTAGTCTGGTAGACTCTAATTTTTTCAATTTTTGCTACTAGCTCTTGAAACTTCTTTTGAAGGATAATCTTCAGACGTTGAACCTTAGAAAATTTTAAGGGAATGGCTGGTAAAGTGGAAAAACTCGGAGATAATGTGATCATTTTGTCCATTCGTTTAAGTCATTGAAGAGCTGTTTGGCTAATGTAAGCTCGCCCAAGGTTAAATTTTGTAAACTTCTATTATAAAATAGATCTTTACTAAAATTTTGCCTTCGCACAGCTTGACCCAGTTAATCAAAACTAGGGCAGTTAGAGTTTAACTCTAACTGCCCTAAAACGTCTATGAATTACAAATAAGATAGAAATAGGGCAAAAGTTAGAATTAGATTTCTATCGCACTCTCTAATACACAGCACATGGCTTGCAGATTATTAGACAATTCTTGAGCCTGGAGTAGAAAATCTTTTTTTAGATTTTCATGGGAATTATTTACATTCTTAATACCAGGAACTTGTGGATGACTCACAGGAGGGATGAGCCCTTGGATTTTTTGAAAATTCAAAGTTCTTTTCTGATTGCGCATGAGCTGAGCTAAGTATTCTTTGTTAAAGAGATTGAGTATATCTAATAAATGATGGGTTAAATCCGTGACACATCTATGAGCCTCTTCCAATTCACTTTTCGCTTGCTGACATTTTTGACTAAGCTCATATTGCTCATTTTGTATGACATAGGCGACTTGCTGTCTTTCCGATAATCTTGAAATCTCTGCTGTAGATGAATTGTTATGCAGTCTTGAGTTATTTCTATTTTGAGGCTGCTCCTGCCGCTGTTGGGCTAAATATTGCTGAAATTTTTGTTCTAACTTAAATAAGGACTCCTCAATGGCCGTCCACTCCGCCTCTTCTGCAAGCAGGTTGGGACTCGGTTGATTCCAGTTCGCAATCAGTTGTGTCCTTAATCTTTCCAGTTGTTTGGCTAGCAATTCATGACAATGGGAGGTCTTTTGCACGATTTCAAACATTTCATGATTTGAAAAACTGTAAATTTCCTGTAATTCTTGACGATATTGTTGATATTCTACCTGAAGCCTCTGATTGGGACTGGAAAGTATGGGGGTATTCGATGGAGAAACAGTCGTTAAGACAGGCGCGGATGAGGAATGAGTATTTCCGCTAACTAAGCTAGTCGCAGGTTGTCTGGGTTGAGCGACAAATAAGATTTGTGACGGCTGCCCTTGTTTTGCTACATAACTGGAATTTTCTTGCGGCCTCGACCGAGGAGTCGGTGAACTCCACACTTTTACATGCACTGTGGATGACTGGATGACGGATGAGGCAGGTCTAAATAGTGTAGAATTTGAAGTTATATTCACTCTCGAATGAAGTTTAGTACAGTAGGCTTTTTCAGAGCTAGAAAGAACATGCACTCTTCTTGATCTAAAAAAAAGAGAAATAAGAGTAGCATTAAGAAAAAAATGAACGAGACGATTAAAAACTGATGAAACAGACATTATCAAATCCTTTTATTGTTTATTAAAGAAAGAAAATTAATGAATGATTATTAAAAGCAGATTAAGAAGTAATTAATTATATATTTATTGAAAGGTGAACTCATACTTTCATCGACAAGAGATAATCCCTCCTCATGATTTTTTTAAGATCTCTTTGCACTTTCTGAGAGTCAGTGTTATACTCGTTGAGAAAACATAAAAATTTGTGAGATTCCTATGACCTCTACCCCTGCAGAATTTAAAGAACTTCCGAAAGCCTATGAAGCCAAAAATGTCGATCCAAAATGGTTTAGCTTTTGGGATCAGCATGGCTTTTTCAAAGCTAACCCACACAGTCAAAAAAAACCTTACTGCATTGTAATTCCTCCTCCGAATGTAACAGGTAGCCTGCATATGGGTCATGCTCTCACAAATACGCTACAAGATGTACTGATTCGTTGGAAGCGCATGTCTGGTTATGAGGCTTTATGGGTCCCAGGCACAGATCACGCAGGGATTGCTACACAAACCGTCGTAGAACGTAATTTATATAAAAATACGGGGAAGAAACGGGTAGATTTTTCTAGAGAGGAATTTTTAGAGCATGTCAATCAATGGAAAGAGGACAATGAAGGGCGTATTGTAGGTCAGTTAAAAAAAATGGGAGCCTCCTGTGACTGGTCAAGACAGCGGTTTACTCTAGATGAAGGAAACAATCGAGCTGTAAAAAAAATTTTTAAAAAACTTTATGACGAGGGGTTGATCTATCGTGGAGATTACCTAGTTAACTGGGATCCTGTGACACAGACCGCTTTAGCTGATGATGAAGTCGAGTATGAAGAAAAACAGTCTTTTCTCTGGTATTTCAAATATCCCTTAAGCGACGGTTCGGGGTTCGCCACAGTGGCTACCACTCGACCAGAAACACTTCTCGGAGATACAGCAATCGCTGTTTCACCTAAAGATTCTCGTTATGCTGGCATGATTGGTAAAACAGTGCATCATCCCTTAACAGGACAGCACATACCTATTATAGCAGATTTTTTAGTAGACCCTGAGTTTGGGACAGGTATGGTTAAGATTACTCCAGCCCACGACCCCAATGATTATCAAATGGGCCTCAGCCATCAACTCCCCTTCATCAATATCATGACACCCGATGGAAAAATTAATGCAAATGGCGGGCAATTCGCGGGTTTAACGATGGCAGAAGCACGTCAAGCTGTGGTATTGGAAATGCAGAATAAAGGTTTGATGGAAAAAGCTGTACCGCATGTCAATCGTGTAGGTGTTTCTTATCGCTCAAAAGCGATTATTGAACCTTACATGTCCAAACAGTGGTTTGTTAAAATGGATGGGTTTGCTAAAAAACTGCGTTCAACTGTCTCTGAAGGTCGTGTCCGTTTAATTCCTAAAAATTGGGAAAACACCTATTTTCATTGGATAGATCATCTACGCGATTGGTGCATAAGTCGCCAGTTATGGTGGGGACATCGTATTCCTATTTGGTACAATCGGGAGAATCCTGAACAAATGATTTGTTATGATGGGGAAGGAACTCCTTTAGAAGTGCAAAAAAATCCAGAAGCATGGATCCAGGACGAGGATGTCTTGGACACTTGGTTCTCTTCCGCTCTTTGGCCTTTTGCGACTCTAGGATGGCCAGAAAAAACCCCAGAGTTGGAAACTTTTTATCCAAACTCTGTATTGATTACAGGCCATGACATTCTATTTTTCTGGGTCGCTCGTATGATCTTAATGGGTGAATATGCCATGAAGGACGTGCCCTTTCCAGATGTGTATTTGCATGGTCTTATCTACGGTAAATCCTACTGGAGAATTCTCCCTGATGGAGGCATTACCTACATTGCAGATAAAGAACGTCTAGATTATGACCTAGGTAAACCAACCCCTCCAGATGTACATTCCAACTGGGAAAAAATGTCTAAGACGAAAGGCAACATCATTGATCCATTAGAAATTATTGACGAATATGGAACAGATGCGATGCGTATGGCTTTATGCGCTAGCGCCAACCAAGCGCGTGAAATCGATTTAGACAGACGACGCTTTGAAGAATTCCGCAATTTTGCCAATAAAATATGGAATGGGGCCCGCTTTGTTTTCATGAATTTGACAGGTGATCAACCGCTGACTCCTGAGGAGTTTTCAAAAGGCCTTAACGAAGAAATACTAACACTCGAAGATCGATGGATTCTTTCCGTTTTAAATAAAGTTGTGGAAGAGGTCAATCAAAAACTCACCCAATATCAATTTGACCAAGCAGCCTTGGAAGCTTATGACTTCTTCTGGAAAGATTTTTGTGCCTACTATTTAGAAATTGCCAAACCCGTTTTATTTGGTAAACAAGGATCTAAGGAGGATAGAAAAAACAAACAAAAGCTTTTGGCCATTATCTTATCTCAGTCAATGAGACTCATCCATCCCATGGCGCCTTTCATTTCGGAAGAACTCTTTCAACAACTAAAAATCCTTTTAGGATCAAGCGAAGAGAATGAATCTATAGATCCCTACACTTTAGAAACTATCCAAGCCCTCCACCATCCAGCCTGTATCGTCTCACCCTACCCTAAGATGATAAGAAAATCTGATTGTCATCCGGAAATAGACCATGCCTTTGAAGTGATTGAAAATGCCGTCTATCATATCCGTAATTTGAGAGGAGAAATGAAACTTCCTCCTCATGCTGCGACAGATGTGCACTTGATCGGACCTGAAAATAATGAACAGCTACTTTTAATTAAAGCTAATGCTGGAATGATTAAAGCTCTTGTTAAAATAAATGCACTTCATTTCCACTCTTCGGAAACAGATCTAGGTCCATCATCCTCTACACTTTATAATGAAATAAAAATCATCATTCCGATTCCAGAAGAAATGCTTAAGCAGGAAAAAATTCGTTTAATCAAAGAAAAAGAACGCTTAACTACCGCTGTTGAAAAAATTAATCTACAACTATCTAACCAAGAATTTGTCGCAAGAGCACCAGCAGCATTAATTGAAAAAAACAATGCTCTTTTGAAACAAAGTGAGAAAGAGTTATTCGAAGTTTCTGAAAAACTTTCAAAAATGCAACTGGAATAAAAAGGTTTTTTAAACATGGAAGTATGGATAGATAGTATTCAACTAGACACAATCCGAACAGCAAAAGCTCTAGGTCTTTTGCACGGGGTGACCACCAACCCCTCCATTCTTCCTAAAAGTAAAGAGCTCCTAACTATTCAACAGCTTCTAGACAATCAAGAAGGCCCTATCACGGTGCAAGTCAGAGACAAAGATAGTTGTTCTATGCTTGAACAAGCCCTCGCCCTTGAAGAAATTTCGGAAAGGATTATAGTAAAAATTCCAGTTACACAAGAAGGGCTTAAGGCTATCCACGTCCTATCCAAAAAGGGTATTCAAATCATGGCGACCATTGTCTTTAGTGCCTCTCAATATTTATTTGCTGCCAAGGCCGGTGCCACTTATGTGGCTCCTTATTACTCAGGTATAAATAAAAGTGGTCTCAATGCAGATCAAGAATTAATGCACATGCTTGATATGAAAGAGCGCTACAAATTCCCCACAAAGTTATTAGCAGCCTCTCTCCAAAATCTCGAGGATATACAAAGATGCATCGATATTGGCGTGGATGCAATCACTTTAAAGGATTCCCTATTTTTCGAATGGATTAAAGATCATCCCCTTACACAAGAAAGAGAGAGAAATTTTTTGATTACCTCAATCGACTAGAAGAGTCAAGTTATTGAGACTCTTGGGAGCTAGCATCCTCACCCACAAGAATTAATTCATGCCATAACTGATGGCGCCACTCTTCTAAAATATTTCCCCCACCCACTAAATCAACCTTGTAAGTCAGTAGACCCTTGGTTTCAAAATATCGAGCATCGGCAAGAGAATAAATATAAGAACCGCAAGGATTTGTTAAAAGGATACTTAAACTTTCTTCCTCTCTGTTTTTAAAGCGTATCCGTATACTTAAATGCAAATCGTCATATTGCTTTAAATAATAAGGCGGAACGGACCACGTCACAATTAATCTCTGTTCGATAGGAGGATTGATAAGAAGAGGATCCGGTGTTTCTACATAATAACTCGCGAGAGATTCGCGTGTAAAATAAGATGTCTGCACAGATAAATGGGCACTTTTGGAACAAGCCGCACAGATAAATAATAAGAACAAGAAAAGGAAATTTTTCATATTAACAGGTCTTTTGAAAAGCAAAATCATCCAAGTGGAGCGCTTGCTGACGAGAAGTTTTTAGCACAGCTTCATTTTTAATTTTATGATAGGCCCAGCGTATGATGCCTTCTGTCGTCTCCCAATCTAAACAGCTATCGGTGACAGAAACTCCATATTTAAGAAGAGCCATATTCTCCATCATCAGTTGATTACCTCCATGCAAGTGACTTTCAAGTAAAATCCCTTTAATGGCTTGATTCCCTTCGATGATCTGACTAATAACAGACTGAAAGACTTGACACTGCTGTTCGTGTGCTCTTTTTGAATTGCCATGAGAACAATCAATGAGAAGTCTCAGTGGAAGATTAAATCTTTTTAATATCATTAAAGCGTCAGATATAGATTCTGGATCATAGTTTGTTTTAGTGTCACTGCCTCTTAAAACTAAATGCCCTTGATCATTTCCGGATGAACGCATGATAGAAACTTGACCTTCAGGGTTTATACCCACATGGGTATGCGCATGAGCACAAGAAATCATTCCATGGACGGCTCCCTCTATGTCACCTTCTGTGGTATTCTTAAATGCCATAGGCATAGGTAGGCCTGAGGCCATCTGCCGATGGGTCTGGGAGGTGACTGTACGAGCACCAATACATCCCCAGGAAATTAAGTCATCAAAATAAACACTCGAAGCAGGTTCAAGAAATTCAGCCGCTAAAGGTATTTCAAGTTGAGTTAAATCGATTAAAAGTTGACGAGTTAAAGAAAGACCTTTTTGAATATCATTGGATCCATTTAAATCGGGATCATAGAGAAAACCTTTCCAACCTAACTTTGTCCTAGGTTTCTCATAATAAGCTCTCATAACCAATAAAAAATGATCGGAAACTTCTCTTGATAATTGACTGAGTCTTAATGCATATTCCTTGGCTGAAACCACATCATGAATAGAACACGGACCTACGATCAATAAATGCCTAGAGTCCTTTCCTGACAATATCTGACAGATTTCTGCTCGCTTATTCCCAATGAACGCCTTTTGCTGGTTGAGAAGAGGATATAAGCTTTTTAATTCAGTTGGAGTGTATAGTGGTTTAAAATGAACCATAAACCTGCAATTAAAGAGGGTAAAAGTTAAAAATGGAGCTTAACAAAAAGGCAGATTAATTACCAATCTGGACTTTTACCTATTCAAATCCATAGAGATACCTTAGAGAACTTGAAAAAAGCTAAGGATATTTTAAGCGATAAAAGACAGCAAAAAAAGAACCGAATCCATATAATACGCATAATAAACTCAGCGGCAGCTTGGATGACTAGAGTTGAGTCTAGGTTCATATAAATGATTAGATAGAAAATGCACAAAGCCAAACTTGTTTTCGAAGATCTTAAAAATGAATACTATCAATCTTGCAAAGTTCCTATCCATTGGCTTTCACTGGCTCCGTCCCATTCTGAAAACTACAAAGCCGAAATAGAACAAGGCGCCCTAAAAGTAAAAGCTGAAGGATATCTAGGCGCCATTCAAGCCCTGCAGAAAATCCGCATAGGTTTAAAAAGTGGCCATCTACAAGATTTTCTAGGTTTCCATTCTCCTCAATTCAGAACGCGTTGTTTGATGATCGGATCCTCTATGCAATCACTGCTCGGAAATTCAGATAAAACCCATCAATTTTGTAAAAGAATTTTAGAAATGGGTTACAATAGTTTGCTGATCGAGACTGTTGAAGAAAAAAAAGATTTTACACAACTCTGCAAAGATCTGCAAAATTACGGCTTCAAAATTATTTTAAAATTCAAACCTTCCCAAGTTCAAAACGCAAGTAAACGCTCCCCCCTTGACTCTAGTTATGCACATTTCATTCATCAACAATTAGACGATTTTATCTCAAAACACCCCTCTTTTGATTTTTTATTTTGGGAAAGTCAATGGCTCGACCCTTCCTTTTTGCACTCTCCCACAGCAGATGCATACACCTTATCTGAAGCAGTTTTACTGGAAGCTCGTCTACTAGAAAATAAACTTGCTATGCACGCAAAATCTTTAGTTTTATACCTACCAGTCAATGACAGCACATCTGCAGAACTCTGCTCACCATGGATATTAAATCTGGCAGATCAACTAGATGCCAAAACTATCCTGGCTTTTTCTGCCGTCTGCGGGGATTATTACGCAGATCACCTCGCGCCTCATCCGATCTGGAATAAAATTCGCTCAAGAATTCCCTCCGCTAAGGCAGCTTTAATGCCCATTTTGAATATTGGAAATGTACGCCAGGGTGAAGGCTTATGGCCCATCCTTATCCAAGACTTAATTGATGATTATATCATGCGCTGTCCGCACACTCATTTCCCTGGAGTCTTTTGTGCGACGCATCAAATTCCTCAAAGGGAAAGTTTACTAGACTGCAATTTGTGGGTCACAGGCCAAGTACTTTGGAATCCGCATATGCCCTCTCTTTCTCTTTTTGATACTTGGTTTACCGCTTTCCGTCCAGAATGGAACTTTATGAGCAATCGAGCTTTATTTATTCAATTAAGGAATCTTTCCAAGCAACTTAATCTTCTACGTTCATGGATTAAAGAAATTAATAGAGATTCAATAACAAGCCAGGAATGTAAGATTTCTGCAGAATCTATCTTGATTCAGCTATCTGAAATACAAACTCAATTAGAAAAACAAGAAAGAAAGCGCCTCAAGAAGTGCGAAAAAACTGCACTGGGAGACTATTTCTTTCATTTCTCTAATGATGCAAAAAAAATCATTTTACATGTATTGCAAGGATTTAATCTATCCCTTCCACAATTACTTAATGAACAAGAACTTAAAGAATCCTTCTGGACAGATTATAACGTAAAATCAGGCCAAGGACTACGTGGTAGTGCTCAAATCTCTTTTTTAGAAACCCCTAACCGCGGGGCTCCAGGGAGTAGAACTCACGCCATCTACCAAGAAAATCATCTTTTCGTATAGCAAGACGGATACGACCTTACGTTCTTAGTCTTTAGCATAACAACGATCCTCATGATCAAAATTTCATCAATATAAACCTCTGGAGTTTTGACCTCTTTCGATTAGCTCAAAACACTAAAAAACTCTAAACCCAGGGTATAAAATTCCTTTTATTAAAAGCGCTTTTAATTTATCCTTTTTTCATTCCCGAATTATAGGTTTCCTAATGGAAAATATTGATCAATTTCTGAGTCATTTAAAAGATGCAATTTGGAGCGCACCCATCCTTTTATTACTTATTGGAACTGGAGCCTACTTAACAATTATTTTAAAAGGCGTACAGTTTCGGTATCTCGGCTATGCAATTAAACAGGTTTTCGCGCGCGCACGCATGGACTCTGAAGGAGACATCAGCCCTTTTGAAGCCCTGATGACATCATTAGCAGGGGCGATTGGAACGGGAGCAATTGTAGGCGTTGCAACTGCTCTTGCCGTTGGGGGCTTAGGATCTATTTTTTGGATGTGGGTCACAGCTTTTGTCGGAATGGCAACTAAGTATGCAGAGTCATTACTAGCAGTCAAATATCGCGTGATAGACGAGCGTGGCGAAATGATGGGGGGACCCGCTCAATACATTGAAAAAGGCTTAGGCTGGAGGTGGATGGCCTTCTTATTTGCTTTCCTGGGAGCAGCAGGGGCCATTACAACAGGAAATTTAGTTCAAGTGAACGCCATTACAGAAGCTGTTCAGCATTTAAAGACAATGGATCCTTTCTGGATTGGTGTGGTTTTAGCAGGTTTGACGGGTTTAGTCATTATTGGCGGCGTGAAAAGCATCGGTCATGTCGCTGGAGTTTTAGTACCCATTATGGCTCTTTTTTACATGGCTGGAGGAATTTTAATTATTGCAATGCACCTGGATAAGATTCCAGGAGCTTTTGTTCTAATCTTCAAATCTGCCTTTACTGGACAAGCTGCCACAGGAGGATTTTTAGGTGCGACGTTGATGATGGCTATTCAGTCAGGGGTGTCTAGAAGTGTATTTTCTAATGAAGCGGGCCTGGGAATTTCCTCTATTGCTGCAGCTGCTGCAAAAACTGACAGCCCAGGACGTCAAGGCATGATTACCATGACAGGAGCACTGGTCTCTACAGTCATCGTTTGCACAGTCACAGGCTTAGTATTAGCTGTCACCGGTGTACATGGTGCAACAAATGAAGCAGGAGATGTTCTCAATGGAGCTTCTATGGCCTTCGCAGCGTTTGGATCTAGCATTGCGGGAGGGGGTTATATTGTTTCTGTCGGACTCATTCTTTTTGCATTTTCCACTGTGATTGCCTGGGCGTATTATGGAGAAAAGTGTTTTGAATATATTTTTGGTTCACGCTCCGTAGTCATTTACAGAATTTTATTTACTTTGATCATCATACCGGGATCCGTAATGAAAATGGAATTAGCATGGCACCTGGCTGATATCACAAATGGATTAATGGTCATTCCTAATTTAATTGCGCTCATTGGACTCTCGGGCGTGATCGTCGCAGAAAATCGCAAATTTCTAGATCTGGTGAAAAAAGAACAGCAAGACGAAGTAGACATGAACATGCATAAAGCGATGAACATCAAGCCATAACTAGGAATACAATGACACCTGAAGAAAACGAATTAAGCGCAGTGATCATGCGTGCACTAGATAATGTTTATACCTGGGTTTGGGGAGCTCCTCTCTTAATTCTTCTCGTAGGAATAGGTTTATATTTAACGATTGCCTTGAGAGGCTTGCAATTTCGCTATCTACCATATGCATTAAAAATAGCTTTTGGCAAGCAACAGAATAAAGAAGGCAAAGGAGATATCAGTCATTTTGAATCTCTGATGACTGCCTTAGCTGCCACAATCGGTATTGGAAATATTGCAGGTGTTGCTACAGCGATTGCCATAGGAGGATTAGGTGCTTTATTTTGGATGTGGGTGACTGCACTCATTGGGATGGCCATCAAATATGCAGAAGCTATTTTAGCAGTTAAATACCGCACAACAGATGAGCGTGGGGAAATGTGTGGGGGTCCCATGTACTTCATCGAATATGGATTAGGCTGGAAATGGCTATCTATTCTTTTTGCTATATTCGGTGCTATAGGAACTTTCGGCGGCGGAAATATGCTACAAGCTAATTCGGTGGCTGATGTCATGAAAGGTGTTTTTAATGTTGATCCTTGGTGGTCTGGTATCACTGTAGCTGCATTAACAGGCCTTACACTATTAGGCGGAATCAAATCCATAGGTAAAGTGGCAGGACTATTAGTCCCCTTCATGGCTATCTTTTACATTGGTGGAGCTAGTATCATCCTTTTTAAACATTTCGATCGGATCCCTACAGCATTGGCGCATATCTTTCAGTACGCATTTTCTGGACAAGCCGCTTTTGGTGGGTTTATGGGATCAACCATGTTAACAGCTATACAGGTAGGTGTAAGTCGTGGTTTGATGACGAGTGAAGCGGGTTTAGGGACTGCCTCTATCGCTGCTGCTGCTGCAAAGACAGATTTACCTGGTAGACAAGCTTTGGTGTCAATGACAGGATGCTTTTTAGCTACAATTGTGATGTGCAGTGCCACGGCATTAGTGTTAGGAGTGACAGATGTGTTTGGAACTTTAGGTCCAGATGGAAAAATTTTAAATGGGGCCTCCATGACTGTAGAGGCCTTCGACCGCACCTTCTCTGGTGGGGCTTACGTCGTAACAATTGGCTTGGTCTTATTTGCATTTACGACTTTATTGGGCTGGGCCTATTATGGAGAAAAATGTGTGGAGTACTTGCTTGGATCCAAGTCCGTTGCTTTTTATAGAGCGTTGTTTACTCTTGTTGTGATCCCTGGGGCAGTATTAGAACTGGATGTTGTATGGAAGATTTCTGATATTTGCAATGGTTTAATGGCATTTCCCAATCTAATCGGTCTCTGTGCTTTATCAGGAGTCGTTATAGCGGAAACGCGATCCTTTTTAAAAGTATTAGCACAAGAAAAACAAGGTCGTTTAAGCCCGTGAGTTTGACTCATAAAGCCCTTGAATGGTTTCATGGCTATGTAAGATCAAATTAATAAAGTATCTCTAGACACCATCAACTCGACAATGAGTTTTAAATCTTCGATTTTATAAGGTGAATCTTTGCGATGCCTTAAACGCTTCATGATGAAGTTAAATCTTTCCTTACTCAGTACGAAATGTTCATTTTTCAATTCTAAATAATACTCTCGTAATGTTTTTCCCCATTTTGCGTTAGAAGAGAGGATTTTTAAATAACTTTTTGCAGATAATTCATGACTCTGTTTTTTTATAAGCAAACACGTTTGATCAGAAAAACGGTGTCTTTGCGATGCCTCTATACATTTTGCAAAACAATCAAGCCCCTCTTGTGGAAAACCAGGAGAGGTTAATTTAATTTTCCCCCCAAGGCTTTTTAAAATCCGCATAAAAGAAAAGTAATTAAAAGCTGGATGAATGTGATGCATCTCATCCGCATAAGGTTCACTGCTAAGACTTATTAGTTGTTGCAAGTAAGGTAAGCCTTTTTTTTCGAAGGACTGGCTAGGTATCGTGATACTCATCGCAATTTTTTGTTGTTTATGGAATAAGCTTTTCACAGCTCCTTTAAAGAAATTGCCTTCAATGATCTCTAAAGCACCACTCGTATCAAATAACTCAATATTCACATCTCCCTTAGAATTTTTGGTAAAAACTGCTCGAAATGCATGCTGAGCATATCCTAAATCTAAATGCAAGGATTCTCCATCAGATAGATTAAGAATTCTTTGATAGCTTAACTCTGCAGCTTGATTCACAAACTTTAAGCACTCTCTACTCGTGTTAGAATCCTTAGTTGAAAGATAGATTAAATAATTAATAGGAAGGCTTTCTTTGATATTTTGATGATACTGCACTAATTGTTGATGATCATCCGCCAAATCATCATCTTGCAAGATCTTCTCTATCGCCTCATTCTCTAAGGACGATGCGTAGAAGGAGTCTCCTCCCCTATTATAAAATCTCTCATCAGCTAAACTAGCAAATATTTCACTGAGCTGCATAGTGGAAAGACACCCTAGACAATCGGAATGTTTTTCTTTATTACTTATTTTAACAAGAGTCTTAAAGGAAGGGGGAGAGATAGAAGAGGGAGCTTCGTGCTCAAATTTACTCTTGGCCAGACAAACACAACTCCTAAGAAGTGCATTCCTTTTTATATCTTGATTTGTTCGATAAAAATGTCGATCTGCTGAAATAAGCTGCTCTATTTTATTCGCTGCATATCTATAAAGAGATTTTTCCTCATCGTTTAATTGATGGTAATCTAAGTCAAATAAAGTCTTTAATGCATAGGTACTACGAAAAAAACTCAAAATGCGATCAATAATCTTTTTAATAAAATTTTGATGTTTTTTTATTAACTTTAAATCCACTTCTCCTTTTTTACTTACTTTTAAATCTACATCGCGTATTTTATCAATGTCAGTTAGATAAGCAATTTTAGTTATCATTTTCATCTTCTCTGCTAGAATCTTTTTAGATTCAAGGGCGCTCTGATTTGACATTCCCTCGGCATTTAACAGATGAATCGATCGCACTAACTCTTGCTCAGAAAAGACTTTTAAATCATAGGGATTGATTTGAGCTTTAACAATTTTTAAGTTTTTCTCAGTAAGAGTGTGCTTAAAAAAATTTTCCACTAAGATTTCTTGGATCTTTTTATTCGATTTAAACTTTTCTGAAAGTTCTTTGTTATTTGTCAGATTAAGAACAACTACGCGGGCTAACTCATTTTTTTTTAAAACTGAGTGAGTTTTTTTCTCTTCAAAGCGGTCTTTAATAAAACAAGCTAAGCCACTTTTTACCTCAGATTCCTGAGGAATCACAATTTGATCGTTTTCGACTCTTATATGATTTGGAATATTAAAAGAAACACCCATAGAACAACCTTAATAATTAATTATTATAATTATACCAATAAAAACATTTAATAATTATTAAGATTCTGTAATTAAAACGATTAATTTTGTTTATGATTTCTATGTCAATCTAGGCGACGACGAAAAAACCAAGTAGAAAATGAGAGAGTGAATAGAGCAATAAGTGCCATAGGCCAAACATTCATAAAGACGATTGAAAAAGGCATGGTCTTAAGAAAGACCCCTTTTACTATGATTAAATAATACCTTAAGGGATTGGCATAGGTCGCATACTGTAACCAGGTAGGCATGTTTTCAATGGGAGTCGCATACCCAGAAAGCAAAATAGCGGGGGCCATAAAAACAAAACTCCCCAAAATAGCTTGTTGTTGTGTAGCTGAGATGGAGGAGATAAATAGGCCCACCCCAACAATCGCACTAATAAAGACAAACATCCCAAAATACAGATAAAGGAGCGAGCCTGTTAAAGGAATGCCAAAAATATAAATAGCAGCCAATATAATAAGGGTTCCTTCCATTAGACTAATAAGAATAGCGGGGATGGATTTACCCATTAAAATTTCCAAGGGAAGCAAGGGGGAGACTAAAAGCTGATCAAAAGTTCCAAGCTCCCTTTCCCTTGCGATAGATAGGGCTGTCACTATCAAGCCCACTAACATAGTTAATACCCCACTCAAATTAGGGACATTAAACCAAGTATAAATTAAATTGGGATTAAACCAATTGCGAGGAACAAGCGTCGTACGTTGTTGTTTAATCTGGTATTGATGAGTGAAATCTAAGTTAAACTGTTGAATAATATTTGTGGCATATCCAGCCACAATCTGCGCCGTGTTAGATTTTCGGCCGTCGAAAATGAGCTGCACTTCTGCCCGCTTCTGTGCATTAAGTAAGCGAGAAAATTGCTCATCTATGGAGAGAACCATCACACCTCGTTGATTATCAATAAAGGGCTTGATCTCTTCAACTGATTGTAAGTAAGTGATCTTAGAAAAAGTAGGGGCTCCGTTAAAGCGCTGAACCAATTCATAAGCTTGCTCCCCGTTATCTCGATTAAGAATACCGATATGAACATTTTTTACATCAAGGGTGGCTGCAAAAGCAAAAATAAAAAGCTGGACTAGAGGGGGGAAAACAAGCACAAAACGACTTTTTTTATCACGCCATACAGCAAGAATTTCTTTGTAAATTAAGGCAAGTATTCTTTGTACCATATTAATCCAGACGTTTAACCGTTATTTTTGCCGTAATTAAAAAAATTGTGAGAGCAGCTAAGGCCATAAAAAACAAGTCGATTAGGATCAATTCCCAGACATTACCTACCAAAAAAAGTGTTTGTAAAGCAGACACAAAGTATCGGGCTGGGATAAGATAAGTAAAAGCTCTAATGATCATAGGCATGGAGGAAATTTCAAAGATGAACCCCGAGAGAATAAAACCAGGTAAAAAACCTGCCACCATGGCCATCTGTGCAGCTACAAACTGGTTCTTAGCGATCGTTGATATAAGTAATCCCAACGCTAGAGCGGCTAATAGAAACACTGCAGAAACAATGGTTAAAACTAATAAGGAACCCCGAAAAGGGACGTTGTATAAAAAAATCGAAACCAGTACACAAATCACCATGGAAAACATTCCTAAAATAAAATAGGGGATTAACTTACCTATCAATAATTCAGAAATTTTTACGGGTGTTGCCATAAGAGCTTCCATCGTTCCCCTTTCCCATTCCCTTGAAACGACTAGAGCAGTCAACAATGTTCCTATAAGTGTCATCACAATCGCTAAAGATCCGGGCATCAAAAAATTTCTACTTTCTAGTTGTTCATTGTACCAGAAACGCGTTTGCGTAGTCACTTTAGGAAGTCCTTGTAAATGACTGCTAATATTTTCTTGCTGTAACCAGTTCTGCCAAGCACCAGCTACGTAGTTTTGGACAAAACTCGCTGTATTAGGTTCGCTACCATCCGCGATCACCTGAATGGGTGCGATATTATCCAGCCTACCTCTGAACTGGGTAAAGTACGAGGGTACCACGACAATCCCCCTAATAGATCCTTTAATGATATCTTCTTCAAATTCTTTACGATGACGGCCTACTTTCACATGGAAGTACTTTGAATTGATGAGAGACTTTGCAAAACTTTGAGCGTCCGGAGCGGTATCTTCTAAAACTAATCCAATATTTAAATTATTCATATCTAGCGAAACACCAAATCCATAGACAAAAAGCAAAATCAAGGGTAAGACAATGCTAATCAAAATGCTGCTTGGATCTCGAATCATTTGATAAAACTCTTTATTAATTAACGCACGCAAGCGTCTCAGGCTATCCCTATCCATGCGATAATTCCTTATCATATTCTTGAATCAAGTGAATGAATGCATCCTCTAAAGTAGGCGTGCGATTTTCCTCCGTTGCTGCCAAGCTTTTCAATTCGTCAGGTGTCCCTAAATTAATAATTTTCCCCTGGTATACCAAGCCAATACGATCACAATACTCTGCCTCATCCATGAAGTGAGTCGTCACCATGACGGTTACACCCTTTTCCACCAATCCATTGATATGGTTCCAAAATTCACGACGTGTAATAGGGTCGACTCCAGATGTAGGTTCATCTAAAAATAGAACCTCTGGATGATGCATCACAGCACAAGAGAGAGCCAAACGTTGCTTAAAGCCTAAAGATAGAAGATCTGCCGTTTCATCGACATAATTTTGAAAATTGAAGATATCAATCATTTGATTAATCATGCGAGAACTCTCTTTCAAAGATAGGTTGTAGATCCCAGAAAAAAAGTTTAAATTTTGAATGACACTTAAATTTCCATAGAGAGAAAATTTTTGAGCCATATACCCTATATGCGATCGCGCCTCGCTAGGAGCCATCTGCAAATCCAATCCATTGACAAAAGCCTTTCCTTGAGTAGGTTTCAACAACCCGCACATCATCTTAAAAGTAGTAGATTTTCCTGCCCCATTAGGTCCTAACAAACCAAAAATCTCTCCTCTATGAATTTGAAAAGTGATATTGTTTGCTGCCGTGAATGAGCCAAATTTTTTAGTTAATCCTTGAGCTTCAATGATGACACTCCCCTTACCTTGAATTTCAGGAGTGTTTTGGGCCAGCAATGATCCTCCACCAGGTCCTCCACCTAAAATATCGACAAAAGCATCCTCAAATCGAGGTCGAATAGGCTCTAGATGAGATCTTGGACCCGCATTGAGCCTGGAAACATCCAAAGAATTTATCCCTTCTTTAAGCACAAGACGGATATCGCTTCCTTGGATCACCCCATCTAATACTTCGGGTTGACATAAAGCTTTATTTAATACGTCACGGCGATTTGTAGAAACTTGGGTCAGTTTAAAAACCCTCCCTTCTAACCTCGCAGCTAAATCCAAAGGAGAGCCTTGATATAATAACTTCCCCTCGTTTAAAAGAAGCACTGCATCACAGCGTTCTGCCTCATCAAGATAAGCTGTGCTCCAAAGAACTGAAATTCCCTCTTCAAGCAAATTTCGTACCATTTTCCACAATTCTCTTCGAGAAATAGGGTCAACGCCTACGCTAGGTTCATCTAAAAGTAAAAGTGAAGGTTTTTTAATTAACGCACAAGCCAAACCCAATTTTTGTTTCATACCACCTGAAAGATCCCCAGCAAGTCTTTCTTTAAAAGGATCTAAAGCAGTGAAAGAAAGAAGTTTTTTAAACGTCTCTTGCCGCTCTTCTCCCACAACGCTGCGCAAATCGGCGTACAAATCTAAATTCTGCTGAACTGTTAAATCTTCGTAGAGTCCAAATTTTTGTGGCATGTATCCAATAATTTCGTGGATTTGCTCTGCTTGTTTAACGGTATCAAATCCAGAAACACTAATAGACCCTTCTGTAGGCAACAATAATCCTCCAATTAAGCGGATTAAAGTTGTCTTTCCCGCTCCATCAGGTCCAGCTAAACCTACAATCTTTCCTTTAGGAATAACCGCTTGTATTTGGCTTAGAGCGGCTAATGGGTGGGGAGGAAAAAATTTAGACAGATTGCGGATGTCCACTAAGACTTCGCTCACTTGCTTTCCTGTGGATCGGACAATTTTCGATGAAGTTTAACAGTCACTGGCATTCCTTGCCTTAAACCTTCATCAGGGTTATCTGCTATAATGCGTAAGCGATAGACAAGATCTGTACGTAATTGAGTCGTCTCTACAGTTTTTGGAGTGAATTCTGCAACGGGCGAAATAAAGCCTACATGTCCTTGATACACTTTTCCATTAAGGGTATCTGTATAGACCTCTGCGCGCATTCCTGGAAAAATTTCACCTAGTTGAGGCTCAGCCACAAAAGCACGAATCCACACAGGAGATGTCAAAGAAAGGGTATAAATAGGATCACCTTCCTTTACAACGCTCCCAGGCTCTCTAATACGTGTTAAAACTGTTCCGTGATTGGGTGCATAAACTTCAGTGTCAGACAATTGAGTCATAGAGACGCCTAAGGCAGCCTCAGCCTGCTTCAGATTGGCATTTAAGGAATCTCGTGAAGCTAAAGCATTATCATAATCTTCTTTAGAGACACTACCACTGTCTACGAGTCCATAACGACGGCTCAAAACTTTTTCCGCATTCATTAAATTAGTTTTGATCGATTCAATGGTTGCTATGGCTTGTTTAACTTGGTCACCATAAGGTTGCTTATCCAATACCCCCATAAGCGTGCCAGCAGAAACCAAATCACCCTCTTGAAAAGGCATCTCAATCACTCTTCCACTAACTCTAAAACCTAAATCAACTTGTCTTACATCGACATTGCCATATAAGATAAGGTCTTTTTCTGTATGACGACTGTGCCAGTAGAGGTATAAGCCTAGCGTAAGCAATATCAATAGTAATAAAATTGTTAAGAGTAGGATAGGTCTTCGCATAGTTTTCTACATTAAAAAAAATGAATCATCATATTTTTAACGCATAACTTCAACAAATTTTTTATTTTACCTCTATTTTTTTGAATTTTCTTGGGAGATAAACATGCTTAAGATTAATATCCCCCATTGGATTTAGCTTGTTTTCTTGAGGATAATGATGTTCTATTTTTAAAAATCTCTTTGCTTCCTCAAGTAAATAACCAAAACTCAAATTTATCAACCTTAAAGATTAAGAGGAACGCAAGCATGCAAAAATGGACATTATTTATCAGCCTACTGTTAGTTCAATTTTTTTCGTTAAAATCTATCTATAGTGAAACTATGCATCCACCTCAAGCTACAAGACCAGTCGTAACCTTTGAGACCACTCAAGGAAGTTTTGAAGTCACATTATTTCCTGATGTTGCCCCTAAAGCTGTGGAAAACTTCCTTAAACATGTACAAGACCATTATTACGATGGAACTACATTTCATCGTATAATCAAAGGTTTCATGATTCAAGGAGGCGATCCCCTTGGTACAGGTACTGGCGGACAATCCATTTGGGGTCAGCCATTTGCAGACGAAGTAAAACCGCAAGTAAAATTTGATCACTCAGGACTTTTAGCCATGGCCAATAAAGGACCCAATACCAATGGAAGTCAATTTTTCATTACCACGGCTAAAGCTCCCTGGCTTAACCAAAAACATACGATTTTTGGCGAAGTCACTAAGAATTATAATGTTGTAAAAAAACTCGAGTCTGTGCGTACTGGACCCCAGGATCGACCTCTGGAAGTTCAAAAAATTATCAAAATTACAATTAATCCTCCTTTAGAGCCGTAATTGCGCTCTAATTCTTGATCAATCGCGATTGCAGATTTTTCCAAGATTTCGCTTCGAGGATATTCCTACATTCCCCGAAGCGAAAAATAGTTTTTAAGTTCTTCTCTTCTTCGAAAGCAGGATAACCCTCTTGCATAATTATATAAATTTTTTTTTTACAAAATTGTTTCTGGGATCTATATATCAAATAAAGCTAAACGATAAGGGGCACCCATGGAACGTAATAATTTTACAGGACGTATTATTGCTGCTCTTATGATTGCTCTAGTGGCCTGGCTAATGTACATGGGACAAGTCGAAAAAAACCCAGTGACGGGAGAAAAACAACATGTATCTCTATCTCCCGACCAAGAAATTCGTTTAGGTCTTGAATCTGCACCTGAAATGTCTAAGGAGATGGGCGGAGAACTCCCCTCCTCAGACCCACGCACACAAGAAGTGGAAAAAATGGGCAACTATTTAGTCGAAAAAAGCAAGGCAAGTGATAGTCCATGGAAATTTAAATTTCATCTGGTCAATGATCCAGAAACCATTAATGCTTTTGCCCTCCCAGGAGGTCAAATATTTATCACTCTTGGTTTGTATAACAAACTGCAAAACGAGGCTCAATTAGCTGGTGTACTAGGCCATGAAATGGGACACGTGATTGAACGCCATACCGCCCAGCAAATGGCTAAAAGCCAACTAGGACAGGCTTTGGTAGTGGCCGTGGGAGCAGCGGCCAGTGATCCTCAAAACCCCTCTTCTGGATATACACCTGCCATGATCGCATCGTTCGTCAACCAAATGTTTCAATTACGGTATAGCCGGCATGATGAATCAGAGTCTGACGTCTGGGGATTGATCATCATGTCAGATGCTGGATTTAATCCAGTTCAAATGATTAAAGTCATGGAGATTTTAAAAGAAGCTGGGGGACGTGGACATTCCGCAGAAATTTTTCAAACTCATCCTAATCCAGATTTAAGAATTAAACATATTAAGGCTTATTTAAATGAACATCCGCCTAGATCTGGATTAAGTGACGGTAAAGTTTTAAATCATAATGGCAAAGAAAATAGCAACGGAATCTTCGACAGCTTATGGCAATAGCCATGATCTTTTCTCTCGGTACAAGGTACTTAAAGATTACGTCCTGTTAAACGTAGACGATACTTTGCAAAAAAATAATAACCTATGGAAGCGATTTGCTTAAAAACAGGAACGCGCATAAGAAGAGAGAGTAATCTCCAGTTTAAAGCGGCATAAATTTCTGCAAAGGCCTCCACTCCCACTAATGTATTTCCTTCAGCATCGATGGCATGCATCGCTTGCATAGCGGTTTTATAATCCAAATTGTTGTACTTTTCTGCATCATACATAGGATCAGCAATGTTAATAAATTTGACCTGAGTAGGACACCCTTTTAACATCCACCCTACTTCCTTTGAACATAGAGGGCACTCTCCATCATAGAGCATAGTCACCCCCTTGCCTTCTGATTTAAAGACCTGATAGACAATATTTTTTAATCGCCTATTTAAATTACACATGAGATGTAAAAAAAGACACCAACAAGGGATTACAACTAAGCTCATTGCCCAGAAACCCATGGGAAATAAACAAGCCCCCATCTTATATCCACAGAGGTAAACTAAAGGAGAAAACATTCCTAGCAAGATAGGATACACACGTTTGTCGTTCAGCCATTTCATCGAATAATTAAAAGTCAGTACAAAAGCGGGATAAAGCATCAAAATCCACAAGGTCACAGTTTGAGGTTGATCGCTATACATGATCAAGCCTAATCGCGTAAACACAAATTCCATCCCATATCCGATCATTAAGGCATACAAAACCAGAAATAAATCTTGATAGAATGCCTTTGGATCGACTCTATATAAGTAAATTAATTGCCCTAAAACGATTACCAAGGAAGGCAGCCATGCCGAAGTGTAATAAGAAGTAGCTCCCCAATAGACTGTGAGCCACCAACCGATAGTGTATAATAATGCATTTATAATGATAAACATCATTTATTTAATAACCAAATACCTGCATTTAAGTAAACAGCATATGTGACCCACATTAGATAGGGAAGAAATAGAATCCCAGCTCTACGATCCACTTTCCAGAAGGCGATTAAAGTCGCCACTATTGCAAACCATAAAACCACAATATCTAATAAGGCAAAAAACGGATTTTTTAAGCCAAAAAATAAAAAAGACCAACTGAGGTTAAGAAAAAGCTGCAGTCCAAACAACCATAGCTCATAGCGATGGGGTCGACGCCACACGAGCCACGCTGCAATGGCCATAAGCACATATAACAATGTCCAAACAGGTCCAAAAAGCCAAGAAGGGGGAGTAAAGGGAGGTTTAACCAAAGAAGGATACCAGTCTCTTACAGATAGAGCAGTCAGCCATCCTCCTAAAATTTCTACGCTAAGGCAAAGGACAAGAAAAAAAACTAAACCCTTAAAAGTACGCATTCATTTCCTTTTTGAATTTTATCTTATTTTGATTATATCTCTAAATCTAACAGTTTTAAATCACCTCGTCCTCCTGGATCATTTTCATGACCCAAGAATCAAGCCAGCGGTATCCATGCTCCTTCCCCGCCCACCCTAAAAACCCCATATGCCCTCCATGTGACGTCACAGAAATCTTCACATTAGATGGAAGTTTTACATAATCAAGGATATGACAATCAATAAATGGATCATCTTCGGCAAAAAGAATCTGCGTTGGGATAGAGATTTTATTAATAAAACCTCCAGCACTACATTGAGTATAATAGTCCCTAGCATCTTTGTATCCCCAAAGTGGCGCTGTAATTTTGTCATCAAATTCATAAATCGATTGTATGTTTTCTGATCCAATCCATTTTTTACATTGTTGCAGAAGATGTTTCAAATAATATTGATGATATAACTTATGTCCAGGAGCTTGAATATATTGAACAGAATGATACAAATCCAAAGTCGGACAAACTGCAATTAATTTGTCGATAAATTGAGTCGCTTGTGAGGATAACTCTCCCGCTAGTTTCAGTACAACATTTCCTCCTAATGAAAAGCCAACGAGAATGATTTCTGCATTTGAAAAACGTTTCCTAAGGATCTTCAATACGTCTAAAACATCCTGGCTCGTCCCGCCATTATAGGGCTTTTTTGCTAAACCTGCTCCAGTCCCACAATTACGCAAATTCAAGCGCACGGCCATATATCCGGCTTGATAAGTTTTGCGTGCTAAGCGTATTAAATAACCAGAACGATAGCTTCCACCCATTCCATGAACCATGACCACAATCTTTTTAGGGCTTGTCGTTGAATCTACAAATGAAACTGCACAATTTAAGGAGTCACCGTCTGCTAGTTTTACAATCATTTCTTCTGATGGCGGTGAAAAACCATCTGACATAAAAACGGGTAAAACAGTTTGAAGATGCGCTGAACTGAGTCCCCATGCTGGTTGAAAATTTAAATGATTGTACATGCATTTAACCTCTTGACTCGTGATGTCTTTCCTCTTCTCCATAAATGTGTGAAATCACTTCGTTAACTTCAAAATAATGGGAAAATCGATGGTACAATGTCTCATTTATTTGAGACCGCTGATTTCAAGTTATTTATATATAATTTAAAGTGATCATAAACACAAGTTTAAAACTTTGAGCGTCTAAATTTATCAAAAACATACCCGCATGGACAAAAAAGGGTAGGATAGATCTATCGACAAAAAAATCGTGAAGTTGGACATTTTATTAGATTTAAATGAAATATCCTAAAAAAACAATCTTAACAATATATAGAAATACCACAAGAACGGTCCCTAATAGGGTTCTTGTCCTATCATTTGCTATTAACCACCATCCTAAAAAGAATATAGCTAAGGGCATCAGAGGCCATGCGATCAATGAAACGCTGATCGCATTTCCAATAAAAGTTCCTACTGACAACGGCTCTTCTTTTAACCAAGGCTGCAACCATCGGATTTCAAGCATGACAATAGAAAATAAAACAAGAAGAACAATCATGGTTTGTTTCCAAACGGGAGGAACCTCTTCGTTTTTAGCCATTGAGGAAAACCAACCAGAATATAAAGAAATGACACGATGCGTTTCAAGAGAGGCTATCAAGACTTCAGATTCTTTTAACCCGTGTTGCATCCTAATCTCGCTTCTAGACTGATTCTAACAATGCAGATGCGAATTTTCCGCGCCGAAGCCAAGATTTTTATCTTAGCGAGGTGCGGAAACTAGCAGATGGGTTGTTAGAATCAGCCTAGAAGTGACTAACTTTTAGGATAAATGCTAAATAGTGCAAAAAATTGCTAACTTGTTCATTCGTGATATCTTACCCTGTTTATTAAAAAAGAAAGATATCGCTCATGATCAATCATCTGATAGCTGAACGTCATCTTTTTCATCTTTCGCCTTGGGAATGTA
Organism: Chlamydiales bacterium 38-26; assembly: GCA_001897225.1. Classification (GTDB taxonomy): domain Bacteria; phylum Chlamydiota; class Chlamydiia; order Chlamydiales; family Parachlamydiaceae; genus Neochlamydia. Next base: position 119,553 of record MKSK01000005.1, on the reverse strand, counting down.
GGAACATTCCCTTCGACGAAAGCTAAAAAACCTGCCATCCATCTAAAGCGATTGATCAAGGATTAGGGTGCAATCACGGGTTAAATAAATCCGCTCGTTCTGCAGAATGCAGCCATAGATCTAAATTTTCTGGGGTGTCAAATTGCAACAAGGTAATCCAAGTTTTTCCTTGAGTTTCTCTCGGTGGTTTTACATAAACTCCCTTAAAACCCGGAAACCTGGCCTCTGCTTCATGAATTTTTGCCATCCACACCTTATAAAAAGAAGCTTTTTCAGGTCTTACTTCGGTGATAATTACTTCAGTTATACTGTGCAGATCTTCTTGTTCTTTTTAATCTATTTCTAATACAAAATGATTTCCACCTAGCTTCTCGCGCAAATTCCGCAAGAGTTCTTGTTTTCTTTGGATGCCTTCCAAGCACGTTGACTGGAATCCTCCCTAAAGGTTTGTGTAATGATCCAGTCTACTTTTTCATGATACAAAGATATAATCTCAAGACTAAGGAAGCCAGGCACGTTAGCAATCTGATGATTTAATTGCCCTTGCCATTTTATAAAATCTAAGAAGAATTCAGGCTTTACATGCACTTTTAATCGGTAAAAAGGTAGCGTTTGCATAAGCCATTAATAGCGTGCACGATCTGGCATCACAGAAAACTCTTTCCAAACTTCTACCGCTTCTGGACGCATCATTTCTGTAAATTTGATCAAACGATCTTCGGGTTTTTTACGGATTTCATCTAGAATGTTGATATCTCGAAAATCTCCATACTTCAAAGAGTCCTCCACTTTAGAAGCATAGTATATGTGTTTAATATGAGCCCAATAAGCTGCTGCTAAACACATGGGACAACACTCAGCACTTGTGTAAAGTTCACAACCTTCTAAATGAAAATGATCTATTCGTTTGCAAGCCTCTCTAATGGCCTGCATTTCCGCATGCCAGGTAGGATCTTTGTGCTTAACCACTTGATTATATCCTTCTCCAATAATGACACCGTCCTTAACCACTACAGCCCCAAATACTCCCCCAGTTTTTTCTACCATCGACCCTTTTTTACTGAGTTCAATCGCTCTAGCCATAAATACATGTCTTTTATCTTCCATAACATCCCTTATTGAATTTAATCTTTTTATACTCAAAACTCAGGTTATTAAGAAAAAAGATAAAAAAATCAACTCTATTCCTTTACTTTAGGTAGAGACCTATTTCAAATCTTTTTTTTCAAATAAGCTTAGATTATAACTCCCATGACCTGTTTCTTCCTTTACGAAAAAGCCACTATCCTTTTAATTTCAAATTAAGATTTTAACTGACAGAACTTATAAAATTTCGATTTTTTAGAAAACGGTAAAAACTATAAAGCACGTGTCGTTTGAACTAAAGTAATCTCCACCCTATAAATTTGTAATCTATGGATTGCTATGAAAGAATTTGAGAAATTAGGAGTTTTTTATTTAGGAAAACTTTTAAATAAAAAAACCGCGGAATTAACTCAAGAACCCCTCTTGTATGACTCTAAAAATTTCACGACTCATGCAGTTTGCTTAGGCATGACCGGGAGTGGAAAAACAGGCCTTGGTATCGACCTTATTGAAGAAGCGGGAATTGATAGCATCCCCTCCTTAATCATTGATCCCAAAGGGGATTTAAGTGATCTACTCCTGACTTTTCCTGATCTATCTCCAGAAGAATTCCAACCCTGGATTGATACCAATGAAGCTGAAGCCCACGGGATGAGTATAAAAGACTATGCTACAAGCATATCTAACAAGTGGAAAAAAAATCTAGCGGAGTGGGGACAGAGCGCAGACAGAATTCGAACCTTAAGAAAAACAGTAGACATGGTTATATACACACCTGCCAGTGACGCAGGCATACCATTATCTGTCTTAGCTTCTTTTGCTGCCCCTCCCAAAGACTTTCCTCTTGATCAGAGTGCCTTGCGAGAAAAAATCCTCACGACTACCTCCAGTTTACTGGGTTTAATAGGTCTTGAGGCAGACCCGGTCAATAGCCGAGAACATATCTTGATTTCAACCATCATCAGTCATGCATGGGAACAGGGTGAAGATGTAACTCTTCCTATCTTGATCCAACAAATTCAAAAACCGCCTTTTGATAAAATCGGGGTGCTAGATCTAGAAACATTTTATCCTTCTAAAGATCGAATGGCTCTTTCCATTAGCCTAAACAATCTTTTAGCGTCTCCTGTCTTTCAAGCTTGGATGAAAGGAGAACCTCTAGATATCCAAAAGCTCCTCTATAGTCCTCAAGGCAAGCCCAAACTATCTATCATCTCTATTGCTCATCTCTCCGATAAGGAAAGAATGTTTTTTGTAAGCTTATTCTTGAATGAATTATTGTCATGGGTCCGGCGACAACCTGGAACTTCCAGTCTACGCGCTCTGTTATATATGGATGAAATATTTGGTTACTTCCCCCCTGTCGCGACCCCTCCTTCAAAACTGCCTTTAATCACCCTGCTTAAACAAGCGCGTGCGTTTGGCCTAGGAATCGTCTTGGCGACTCAAAACCCCGTAGATTTAGACTATAAAGGACTCTCTAACTGTGGAACCTGGTTTATTGGAAAATTACAAACAGAGAGGGATAAATCCAAAGTCTATGAAGGCATTAAGAGTCTCTCTCAAGCGGAGATAAATCAGGAAACTTTCGATAAAATGATAAGTCAGACAGGCCAGCAGAACTTTATCCTACTAAGCCTCTACGAAAAAGAACCTTTGCTCTTTAAATCACGCTGGGCTTTATCCTATTTACGCGGCCCCCTTACGCTTAATCAGATCCAACTTCTCACTCCAAAATCTTCAGAATCTAAGCCCCAAGCAGCATCCAACCTTTCTAAAGCAGTATCTAATCTCCCTCCTGAAGAAACTTCCTCAAAACCCATTATACCGCTAGGCATAGAAGAATTTTTTGCTAACCGCGCCATCCCCAGAGAGGATAGTGTCTATCAACCTATGTTAGCAGGAAAAGCAAAAATTCATTTCATCGAGAGTAAAAATCAAATCGATACATGGCAAACGCTCTTTATGATCGCGCCCCCTTCAGAAGACGGAAGTTTTGTCAAATGGGAGCTGGGGGAAAACAGACCCGAAGTGAATCAGGTTTTAGAAAAAACCCCTTGGCCCGAGGCGATTTTTAAAAAGATTCCTTCAGGACTTTTGCAAGAAAAAAATTACGGTGGATTTGAAAAGAGTCTGTTATCTTATCTTTATGAACATAACACTCTCACAATTTTTCAAGCACCAGATCTAAAGTTAAACTCTTCTGTTAATGAATCTGAAGCAGAATTTCGGGCACGTGTAGCCCTTTCTCTACATGAAAAGAGAGATGAAATGCTCTCTAAAATTAGAGAAAAATACCGCACAAAAATAGCTTCTCTCACCTCAAAAATGCAACAAGCACAAGAAAAGGTCGAAAAAGAAAAACAACAAGCGGGCCTACAAAAAACAGAGACATTTATTTCTATGCTGGTCGCGATAATTGGTTCTTTTTTTGGTCGAGGCATTACGAAAGGGACGATTAATCAAGCAGGGACTTCCATCAAAAAAGTAGGTAAGATACAAAAAGAATCACAGGATGTGGTCCGTGCACAAGACGCCTGCAATAGCTACCAACAACAAATTCGAGAATTAGAAAGCGAACTCAACTTAGAAATTTCCCAAGCCTTAGCAGGGATGGATCCAGAAACATTAAAAATAGAAACCCTTTATATCCGACCTAAAAAATCCAATATAAACGTGGAAAAGGTTTCTCTTTTATGGTGGCCCGTATCTAAACAACTTAGAGACCCTCTCTGAATCAAGAGACTCTCATCTAAGATGATTACCCCCTCATCTACAGTCTAGGGAGGATCAGTTTTAACGTGTGGTAATCAATATTTGTCCTGATTTATCCACTAAGACAGAGTTTTCTGCTTGGGCGACCAAGCCATGTCCTTCATCGATCAAAGGTGCATATCCCTCCAGCACTTTAGCTTTTAAAAGTTCAGAGACATTTTTTCGCAGTTCAAGGAGTGATAATCCACTTATCATAAGATCATGGATAGAGAAAGGTAGACCACTAAAGCTTTTAATATGGGAAATTAACTGGCGGTTCACACTTAAAGGGATAGGCTTTGCCCGCACAAAAGAAAAAATGGTGGGATTTCCCGCATCATAAATAGACCCTTTTCCATTAGTGGCAAAAGGCTCAATCGCAAATGTCATTCCCGGTTTTATCACTGCCGTTGACCTATCATTATAGTTAGGAATCATCGGCGGCATATGCACCTTATAGTAACCTAAACCGTGACCTGCCAAATTTCTAATAGGCGAAAGACCATAGGAAACAATCGTATCCTCAATAATTTTTCCGATTTCCCTAACAGGCATTCCTACTTTAAGACTCTTCTCCGCATTCATTAGAGCACTTTCTGCTGCATCAATAAGGATTTGATGTTTACCAGATAAATCCACTGTAACTGCACAATCTCCAATCGCCCCCTGGTAACAAATTCCCACATCTAATTTGACAACTTGATCCGAAAAGATAATATCTTCATCAGGTTGAGGTAAAAAATGAGCTGCCACTTCATTTAACGCTATCTGCGGGGGAAAAGCCGCACGAGCCCCTAAATCCACAATCTTCTGGTTGATCTGTCTAATTACGTCATTATATGAAGCACCTTTTTGGATTAAAGACTTACCAAATTGACGCACCTGGTTTGCTAACTTGCCAGCCTGAATAAAATCTTGCTTGTATTTCTCGTCCATAAAAATCCTATTGTTGATTTTATCCTCAGATTTTTTAATCTGAATCATGTGAGCCTAGTTGGAGATGGGAAAAGAATATCTATTATAACATATTCTCGCATGAAAGTCTAGAGAATGCTAAAAAGGTAGAGATAGGTAAAACATATAAAATTTCTTCGTTATGCTTTTTGAGCCACAAAAATTATTTGTTTTCATACTTCTCATCTTTTTTTTGTCTATTTTTTTTATCAGTGTTTATATCTTCAAACGCTGGGGGAACCCCTTGCCCCGACTTTTTTTAGAATTCGACAAAAAGATGTGGATGACAGTCGGTTTGGGTTTATTCTTCTTTGGCTTCTACTTTTTATTCATTCCTCTGCTTGCTTTATCACTCAATAGTCAAAAAATTCAAACTATTCTCTCTTTTATTCGTCATCAACCTACTCTCTCCATCTACATAGGCTTGTTGATATTCATTCTTTTCACTCTTTCGATCTATTTAGCACGCCTCTTCATCAAATATCTCTATCGCAACAGAACAAAAAAACTTTAAAACCGTGAATGTTCTAATCTCGGGATAAAATTTATTATACTCATAAATTACTAAATAGATTGCATTTATAATAAAAAAACAACAAAATATCTTACAATAAAGCTTCGTGTTATAATTATTAATAAAGTGAGTATTCCTATGTCATTAGATTCTATTTCACCGATAAAAAAAACAATTCATGAAATCGAAATCGTCATAGACGAAATAAAAAAAAGCAATGGCCGAGTTTACGCGCATATTTCTAACAATCAAATCGTCTCAACCACGGATGCAAAACTAGCCTCCTCCTTACGTCAAATCAAGGAATTTTTGACAAAGGATCTTGACCAGGCTACTTCTACACAATTGCAAGCCTTACTCAAGGGATTTTCTCAATTAACAAGCCTCTATCAAACTAAACAGGAGCGTAAAAAACCTAGCCTCATCCATGCAGATAGTATGGGAAGAAAGATTTATCAAAAAATTGCCCATAAGGTGCACCAGTTCAGCCCTTATAAAAAAAGAATCCTGACGCAATTTAAAAAAGAAGTCGATCATCAAAAAGTCATTCAACCCGTCATTGCATTAAGACCTGATTTAAAGGAACAAATGCAGGATTTAAAGAGTTTAAATCCCCAAGATCTAGAAAGCCTACTACAGATGATTAAAGATCAGTATAGCTATCCTTCTGAAAGCCCTGCTTATCAAAATATAGAAGAATTTATTCAACGCTTATTAAACACACCCCATGCAAAACAAAAAGCCCTCTCTCAACCCAAAAAAGAGGTTCATTTTAATTCTTCAGTCGAAGTAAAAAGTCATAAAGCTAATGTTTTTGTTCCTCTCAATGTTAATGATCGCACTGTAGGAGGAGGGGGAAAGACCATGAAAATAGGAGTGCGTTCCGAAGCACAAGATGATCTCTCTATAAAAACCTACTTAAAAAATATAAATGAGAACCCTTACGCGCCGCCTGCGCCCCCTCAGTCCCTTGCCCTAAAAAAAATGCTTAAGGGCTTTGTGGAAGGCATGCAATTACATAAAATTTCGCAGAAAAAAATCCAGCTTCTTCAAGATGTCCTGATCTCAATCTGGGACCGCAGACCTAAAAACTCAAAAGATGTCACATTCATTATTGAATCTTTCAGGAATGAGCTGGACAAGCAACGCATGGATTCCGAAGAAGAATGGCTTGAAGTCAATAATCCCAAAATTGTGAAGGGAGAAAAAGCTGATCCTTATATGAAACTTATGGACTCTAAAACTTCAGAAATCGCTATTAAAACTTTAGAAGCTATCTTAAATACCTAAAGAACCAAGCCCTCTCCCCTTGCTTATTATTTAGAGACGAAATTCGATCGGGTATCATGCCATCGATTGTTGTATAAGGGGATTGGGTTTTTAGCACTTTAGACGACACTTAAGCTTTGCAGACGAAATTCCCATCGAGAATCTCTCCACTAAAAAATCCTAATACTTTAGCTAGGAGGAGACTATGAATCAAAGGGAACAAAATGGTCATGAAGTCGGCCGAGAACACTTGAGAGCTTGGCAACGCGAAATTCAAAAAAACATCTTTCAGGAAGATCAAGATTTTAAAGATCTTATTCATAAGTACTTATCTAAAAACAACCCTGCTATAGAAGACGAGTTATCAGATTTTGCAGAAAAAGTGATTCTCGAACTAGATCCCCTAGTCACTGAAAATAATTTACCACTTAACCTGCCACGCATGGAAACCTATGATGGAATCGGTCAAAAAATCAACGCAATCATCCATCATCCCACCTACGTAGGAGCAGGAAATATTATTTATAGCTCCCACCTATTGGAACGCATGGCGAAACCTGGAGGATTACTAGAGGCTTTAGCCTTTATGTTTTTATCTTCTCAAACCGGTGAGGCAGGCCATAATTGCCCTTTAGCTTGTTCCGCGGGAATTATTCGTGTTTTACAAAAAATTGATAATCTTCCAGAAAAAGATTTTTATATTCAAAAACTCATTGATCCCTCTTACACAAATAATTATACGGGAGCTCAATTCTTGACCGAAATTCAAGGGGGGTCAGATGTGGGTCTAAACGCCACAGAAGCCTATCAAGACGAAAAAGGTCGATGGAGAATCAAAGGAGAAAAATGGTTTTGTTCGAATGCAGACGCTGAATTGATTTTAATAACGGCGCGTTATAACCCCTCCATTTCAGGTACAAAAGGCTTAGGACTTTTTTTAATTCCTGCCCAACTTACATCTGGAGAAAAAAATCATTACACGTTACGCCGTCTTAAAGATAAAATTGGAACCCGCTCGATGGCCTCCTCTGAAATCGATTTTCACGATGCTTATGCCTTTGTTGTGGGTCATCCGGAAGAAGGATTTAAACTCGTCATGGAAAATGTCCTACACATCTCCCGCCTTTTTAATAGTTTTTGTGTGATCGGCATGGCACGACGGGCTTACCATATCGCCCGCTCCTATGCTATGCATCGTATTGCATTTGGAAAGGCTATTATTCAATATCCTCTCGTCCAAGAAAATCTTGCACAAATTAAATCAGAAAATGAGGCACTTCTTTCCTCCATATTTGCCACTACCCATCTTCAAGATCAATTCGATCGCAGTGAAGTAAAAATTGAAAAAACTAAATTATTGTTACGTTTATTAGCCAATCTCAATAAATATCTTTCTGCACTTTGGTCCGTGGAACATATTCATCACTCCCTCGATGTATTAGCAGGTAATGGCGCTATCGAAAGCTTTTCTATTATTCCTCGTTTATTAAGAGATAGTGTGGTCTGTGAAAATTGGGAAGGCACACATAATACCTTGCGTATGCAAATCCTCAAAGACATCTTGAAATATCATTTAGATGAAATTTTTATTTTGCATATAGAAACACTCCTCTCCAAAAAGATTCCTCTTGATCTTCATCAAGATATCATCCTCAAAACGATTCATCAATTAAAAGAAAAAATTAAATTTTTAAAATCTTCTCAAGAAGAATTACAAAGTTTACTCATCAAAGATATCGTCGATCTAATGGCTAAGTTATACGGCGCCCTTCATCTGATGAATGACGCCCTTGATCAAATGGAGAAGGGTGTCCAATCCAAAAAATTATGCTTAGATTTTTTTATTTCTAAGCACTTCAATGATCATGCACCTGTCTACGATGATGAATATCTCAATCTTATCAAAAAAATTGTTCAATCCAGATAAGTCTGTAGACGGTTGATCCAACCTTGTAACCAACGTTGCTCATGCCTTTCTGCTGGAGAATTATCTACACGTCTTTTTAAAACTCTTTGACCTGCTTGTACAAAATCCAGAACAAGATTTGAAGAATGAGCAGGAATCTCCTGCAAAACTTGGAGCAATCCCCACCCCTGGCCTTGATAGGTCTCTTGCGGCAGAAGCCCCTCTCCCTTGAAATTCACATAATCAATGAGAGCGTAAAGACCGCGCGGATCTTTCATCAGATCAACAATTAGATGTTTTATCTTTTCGGCCTCCTGCTTATCTAAAACTTCATCCATCTTAGAAACTGTGTTTTCTAACCGCTGTGTGATAAATAAGGCTTGCAAATCCCTCGTATCCTCTAAATATTTTCTTAAGTTTTGCATGTCTAAACTCTGCATCTGGGCATAAAAATCTTCGCGGTTTTTCCACGGACAATATCCTTCCATCCATGCTGGTGTTATTATACAATTCTTTTTCAAATACTGAACAAGGGCTGGGAATGTTTCTTGAAAAGTCTGAGGCACGCCCTCAGGATACCAAATAAAATGCCCAATTCCAAAAGATCCAAACTCTTCTCCCTTATTCCAGGTCGTTAATCCTTCCAACGTACCCCCGCACTCGTTCTTCCAAATTTTTTGTGCTAGAATGTGCATATGTTCTCTGGAAATTTGTAAACCAGAAAGGTTTAAAATAGGAATCACCGTTAAGAGTGCATAGATTAAAAATCTTTTCATTTTTCTAAGTCATTTTTTAAGTATTTATAGGCTTCCTTTAGAGAAGTTATGGTTGGACTAAAGGTCATCAGACTCATCGATAGATGCGGATGAGTGATTTCACTAAATTCATTCACAGAAACAACTACCACAGGTTTTTGCATGTTAACTAAAAGATCTAACATCTCAGCCTGCCATGAGTTTTTAAAAAAGTCATAGGTACAAAAAATCACTAAATCTGAATCCACACAATTTTGCGTAGGTCTCCAGTTAAATGTAGGATTTAAGTGATCATAGGGGAAGAAATAAACTTCATGACTTAAATCCCCGAATCCTGCTTTTAATAATGTTTCTTCAATGATGTAAGGGTGCACTATCCATATTTTGCTTGGACCCATGAAAAGGCTTTTCAAAGATCCTATCGCTTGAATGGATCGCTTAGCTATTTCTTCTGCACATTCCTGATGTAATGAAAGCTCGATTTTTTCAAGAGAACGACCCTTCTGAAGTTTGCTTTTAAAATCCAAAATTCTTCGAATCGAAACATTCAATCTATCTTCAGAAATTATGCCGGTTTGAACAGCCTTCACGAGGGCTTGATGGATCTTCTCTATATCGTTTGTGCTAAGTTCAAGGTTTTGATGAGCACCGATTAATTGTTTTCCTCCCAATAATATAAGATCACAACCTGCCTGAAATGCACGTACAGCGGCTTCTTCGATGGTACCGCAGCATTTTAATAATCCCTCCATGACTAGGGAATCGCTAATAATTAAACCTTTAAAACCTATCTCCTGTCTCAAATAGTCTAAAGATTTTTTTGATAATGTTGTGCAATGAAATTCATCTAGAGCAGGAACCATCATATGCGCCGTTAGAATAGCTTCAGTATGCTCAGATAATTCTCGAAAGGGCCTTAATTCTCCTTTTTCCAAGTCTACAAGATCTTTCTTTAAAATAGGCAGTCCCTCATGGGAATCTATTTCGACATCGCCATGACCTGGGAAATGTTTGAGTGTGGTCATCACATTTGCGCGATGAAAACCCTTTAAAGAAGCCCTAGCAAATGAAATAACAGTTCTAGGATCCTCACTAAAGGAGCGAATTCCAATAACGGGATTACGTACTTGAGTATTAATGTCTACGACGGGAGCAAGATTTAAATTAATCCCCACATCATGCATTTCTTGACCCATAAAAAAAGCGCTCTTTTCGCACAAATCCAAACTTCTTGTCAGAGCAACAGCACGGTTACCAGGAAATACAGTAAATCCATGGGTTAAGCGGCTCACGCGTCCCCCTTCTTGATCTGTTGTGATGAATAGAGGGATGGAGAGACGTGTATTTTTTGCTAGGTCTTGCAACCCCTGACTGAGTTCTCGAACTTGTAGAGGGCTATTTAATCCATTGGCCCAATTATAATAGATCACCCCTCCTACCCCTAACTTCTGCACTAACAATTCGGCATCCCCATTGACTCTGTCACCATTAAAATGGACGATGAGGAGTTGCCCTACCTTCTCTTCAAGAGTTAGTTCCTTATGGGTGGTCTGAGACCAGCTGGATAGAGGAGTAAAAAGATATAGGAGTAAAGAATAAATTAAAGCGTATTTCATATTGCAGAGTAAAAATTGTTTTTAATGAAAAATCCTTCTCTAGTTAAAGCTGCTTAACACATCGATAACGCATAGTATGGGGATAAACGTCTCCTAATGATTCGATCGAAAATCCACAGGAGCGGTAAAATTGAATAGCCTCATGATCAGTTTCTGCTTGGATTTTTAGGGGTTTTAACTCTTCTACGATAGCGTTTAACATTCTTCTTCCTATCCCCTTGCGGCGGTAGGAAGGATCCACAGCAAGATGCATTAAAACGCTCATTTGTGGATTAAAGCCGGCACAAGCTACAATTTGCTTCTCTACACAACCTACCCATAATTTAGCGTCTTGCAGACAGGCATAGTGCTGTAATAATTGTTGAATTCGATCCTTAGATGAATGGCCTAAACAGGAAGAAAACAAATTTTCTAAAACAGGCCCAAGATGGTTTTTAGGGACATAATTCTCAATCACTAAGGAAGTTGGAGCTTGAATTTCTAAGAGAGGATGCGGTTTTTTTAGAACAAATTGTTGGTGAACATGTGTTAGAATTCTTTTTTGTTCTGACCAAACTAAACGTTCTAAAGCTTCTTCATAAGAAACCCAACTAAAAGCATCATGTTCGTCTGCAGAAAGTTGAACACAAGGATTTCCCTCCACATAGGCAACAAAAACAGGTACAAAAGCAACTTTATCTTTGATTTTTAAATAAAAGATCTCTATTGCATCAGCAGAGTAAAGCTTCGAAGGTCGTAAACCTGTCTCTTCAAAAACCTCTCTGTAGGCAGCTTCCCAAGCGGTTTCAAATGGGTCAATTCCACCAGTCACCATTTGCCATGTGCCTTTTAAATATTCACCGGCTCTTTTAATTAATAAATAAGGCGCGTCTACCTTATCTTTATTGATGATAAAAACGCTGAAGCAATAAGGAGTGATTAAAGAGGTCATCTTACACCGTTTATGTTATCATCTTTTTTAATAAGCAAAAAATTTCCAACAAAGTCGGTATTGTAAACAATCATCCCTTTTTAATCCTCCTGATAAATACCAGGCCCCGACAACTTTCTTTTCTTGAATAACTGCAGAGGAGATAAAGGCTTAAACTTCCAAATTACACCTAGCCTCACAAATCTCTAGTCAAACGTCTTTAATCAGTTCATAATGGGCAGTTTATTAGTATAGCCCTTGTAAAACCTCTGGGGTAAAAGGAACAATTTCACGGATGCGCTCTTCTAATATTTTTTGCGACCAATCTGGGTCACTTAACAATGATCTTCCCACAGCTACTAAATCAAAATCACCCTGCTTCAAGCCTTGTATTAAGTAGTCCCATTGATGTTTATCTTCAGAGAAGTGGGCAGAGCTAAAGCTAGTCACGAAATCTTTATCCAGGCCCACGGATCCTACAGTTATTGTTGGCTTTCCCGTTAATTTTTTGGTCCATCCAGCCAAATTTAGAGGAGATCCTTCAAATTCAGGTTCCCAAAAACGCCTTGTACTGCAATGAAAAATGTCTACACCTGCATTTACAAGCGGAATTAAAAAATCTTCTAATTCTTGCGGCGTGTAAGCTAACTTAGCTGTATAATCCCCCATTTTCCACTGGGAAAATCGAAAATCAATAGGAAAATCTTTACCCACCTTTTCACGTATTGCTCGAATGATTTCCACGGCAAAGCGTGTTCTTTCAACTAAAGTCTTTCCACCATAGAGGTCTGAACGTTTATTTGTATATTCCCAAAAAAATTGATCGATCAAATATCCATGTGCTCCATGAATTTCGACTCCATCGAAACCTAATCTTTGAGCATCCTCTGCACCCTGCGCAAAAGCAGCTATAACCTCTTGAATATCCTTCAAAGTCATCTCATGAGGAATTTCGCCTGTTGGTACTGAGGGATGAGGCACTGCAGACGGTGCATAGCCAGGCACCGGGGTTTCACACGTACAAACTCCCTGGGGATTATCTTTACCTTTATTTGCACATTGATGGCTTTGACGTACACTTCCTACATGCCAAAGCTGAGGAAAAATCTTTCCACCAGCTCCATGAACGGCCTCTACGACTTGCCTCCAACCTGCAAGAGACAGTTCACCATAGAAGTTAGGCACATCGGGATAACCATGACCTGCTGGATGATTAATCACGGTACCCTCGGTAATAATCAGGCCTACCCCACCCTCGGCTCTTCGTCGGTAATAATCGACAACATTTTTTCCAGGAATATGTTGCTTAGACTGACTTCTAGTCATTGGAGCCATAACTACACGATTTTTTAATTCTAAATTTTTGATTTTAAACGGTGTAAATAGTGGATTCATAAATACCTTTTAAGGATTATTTTTGTCTTGTGGAGCTTTGTAAAAATCTGCATCCTCTTGACGGATGGCCTGCATAAAAGCGCTTAACTCTTCTTTAGACTCAAAAGATAAAATTTCTGCATCCGGTCGATCAATATTTTCGATTCCTTGCAAATGATCATATTCATGTTGAAATACTTTAGCTGCAAATCCCTCAAGAATTTTTTCTACGCTTTTACCTTCTAGATTGAGATACTGAACTAGAATAGTTTTATAACGGGGAACTTTAGCTAATTTCCAAGTTTTTTCACTTAAAATGACAGAAAAACACCCTTCCCACCCCTTCCAAATTTCTTCTCCAAGCGGTTTATAAGTAGGATTGATAACCACCTCAAGATTAACGAGCTGGCGATCATAACTATAGATAAAAATTGATTTACTGACCCCTATTTGGGGAGCTGCTAGACCTGCCGCGGGCATTAAAGGAAGAAGTGTTTTTTTTAAATTTTCTGCTATTTCTAAGGCTAGATTCCATTCATGATTTTGAATATCTAAGGTTTTCTTTTTGAGAACTTCTTTCAAAGCACAGTCGATTGTTACAATCTTCATTGTATGCACGCATTTTTCCTTTTTCAAATAATTTTGTATAACTTATCTGAATATTGAAATTTTCATTATATATAGCAGAGTATCTTGAAATGGACAAGCTTTTGAGTTTGTTACCCCATCTAGCTTAGCAAAATGACTTGCTTTTAAAAATCCTCATTCATTAAACCGAATTTTGAGAGGACTTCGGCCAAAAACAAGCTTTTAGATCTTATATATTAATTATGAAAAATTTTCTGACATTTTTTTATCATTTTTTAAAAGATCCCAAAGAAGTGGGTGCCGTTGTTCCTTTATCAAAAGTCACCTCCAAGGAGATGATTAAGCACTATCTTAAAAGAGATAAACGACAGCCGTGTCGCATCCTAGAGGTAGGCGCTGGAATCGGAAATATCTCAAATGAAATACTACTTTCTCTAAGTCCTAAAGATCACTTTGATATCGTGGAAATCAATCACGCCTATTACAAAGTTTTAACAAAATCCTTTAAATCCCATCCTCAAGTTTCCGTTCACAACCTGTCCATTTTAAATTGGTCCCCTGCCTATACTTATCACTATATTATATCTACACTTCCCTTAAATTCCTTCGACGTCGATATTGTAGAAGATGTATTTGAGCATTATGAAGCATTAATTGAAGTGGGGGGAGTTCTCTCTTACGTTGAGTATGCAGGTCTACAAAGATTGACTGAAATATTCACCAACAGAAAAAATCGTGAAAAAATGGATAAACGTCGAAAATTTTTAAAGAATATACAAGATGAATTTATGATAGAAAAAACTCTTATCTGGAGAAATTTTCTCCCCTGTCATATCTACCATTTAATTCTTAAACCCCTGCCAGATTGTGAATTAAAACTCAACGTGCAGGCCTAAAATCAACCAAATATATCGGCGAACTGTCAATTGAAAGAAGAGCTTAAGGCTCAAAGTCCATTGTTTTTAATAGGTAATTGCAGGCTTATGCATGTACGAATTTTGGAATAAGTTCATGACTTTTTCAAAGATACTAGCGCCATAATATTTTCCACCCCACGACATTCCTGATTCAAATGTCTTTTTTTCCCATGCCTCAGGTAGGATAATGTAGCCATGGGCATCATTGACCAAACCTAAAACAGAAACGTGTCTAAAACCCTCTTTTTTTCCCCATTCTTTCAGCATGGCATCATATACACAACTTAACTCTCCTGGAATGGTCACAAAAACGTGTTGGTTATCAAAAATCATTAAGTTTAATTCGCTTTGATATTTTTCGATGGGGATTTTTAATCCCATGGGTGTAGGTTGTGTATTAAAAGTATAATTCTCTTTATAAAGCTCTATCTTCATTTCATCTGTGGTTTCTGTCGCCTGCCATACTTGTACAATTTCTTTGGCTAAAAGATCCCCTATTAATTCGCATTGAGCATAGCCATCTATATCCATTGACTGAGGAATGATCTCTGCCTGTGCTCCATTGAAAAAAATAGCCTCTGCTGGTTCCCCTAAGAGTTTTTTAATAGAGTTTCTCGCCTGTCCCACATAATCCGCAGAAAAAAATAAATTGTCGGCATTCAAAACCGTAGGATGCAAAGCATAATTATATACAACCGCTAAAGGAGACCCATCTAGATGGGTGACTTTAATAATAGCTAGATCTGTTAATGGATCCACTTTTTGAGGCCATTGACTGCGATAAAAACTTATTTCTTTCACGTCACCATAGCCAATTCCTACTTTAGCCGGCTGAAGATTTTTGGCTGCAGTTACTATGGATTGGACAGTACGATCTATCGTTTGCTGCGTCAATTGGGAGTCGTAAGGGCCGCATAACATTTCTCCTATGATGGGGATATTTAAAAAACCTCCCCCGCCAGAATGAGTATGTGTAGAACCAAGATATATCTTTAAATCTTGCAAGTCAGAGTATGTGTGGACTTTTTGCTTTACCTCTTGCACCATCTCATAGGTAAATCCTAAATGATCGACGCTACAAAATGCTAAAAACTCTTCTCCGTTATCGATAGCTAAAGTGGTGGCCAATAGAGGATCGTGGATACCTAGCATTCCTTTTCCACATCTTTTTTCATATCCAGCACTTGGAGATCCAACAGGTGGAGTAATCTCACTTTTCCCTACTCCGGCTAAAATGGCCCCATAGACATTAGCTGTATAATATAAAATAAAAATTAAAGATAAAAAAATTAGATAACATCTTGACTTAATCATGATTAATCTCTAAGTAAATTTGAAAAACTATTTTACATTTATTTGTTAATTCATTCAATTTAAATTTTGAGATTCCTGGGCAGCTTGTTGTATAATTTGACAAACCGAGCTGTAACTAGGTATAAAATTGTGGCTTAGGCCAAAATCCCATTAAGAGTTTAATATGAAATCTTCAGAACCCTCTTGCTCCCATTGTAAAAAAACTCCACCCGGTCAGAATTCTACAGATCTTTATACATGTCCGATGCACCCTGAAATACAAATGGAGCAGCCAGGCTCTTGTTCTATCTGTGGGATGCACCTTGAAAGAAAGATTTCCTATTCTTCTTCAAAAGTCTACACCTGTCCAATGCACCCAGAAATCCAACAAGATCATCCGGGGAATTGCCCCCTCTGTGGGATGTCTTTAGAGCTTAGAGAAGTGACTGCAGAAGAAGACTTATCAGAATATCATGTCATGCTAAAAAGATTTATTATAGCATTAGTTCTTACCCTCCCCGTTTTATTTTTAGCATCCATCCATATGATTCCCTATTTAAATAATTCTTTAAATATTTCTAATTTTACCTCTCACTGGGTTCAATTTTTACTAACAACTCCTATTGTTTTGTGGGCAGGTGGATCTTTTTTTAGCCGTGCTTGGGATTCAATACAATACAGATCTTTAAATATGTTTAGTTTAATCGCGCTAGGGATTGGTTCTGCCTACTTATACAGTGTTTTTGTACTTCTTTTTCCCGGACTATTTCCTGAATCATTCAAAGAAAATGGGACTCTTTTTATTTATTTTGAAGCTGCAGCCGTCATCACCAATCTCGTTTTACTCGGTCAAGTTTTAGAGCTTAGAGCAAAAAAGCACACAAATGTTGCTATCAAAGCTCTTCTTAGTCAGGAAGCAAAAAATGCTCATCTGGTAGTAGGAGAAGAAGAAAAGGAAGTCTCTATCCAGGAAGTACATATGCATGACATCTTAAGGGTAAAACCAGGGGAAAAAATTCCCGTAGATGGAGTCATCAAAGAAGGTTACAGCTATATTGATGAATCGATGATCACAGGTGAACCCATCCCTGTAGAAAAAAAATCTGGAGACAAAGTCACAGGAGGTACAATCAATCAAACCGGCAGCTTTTTGATGGAAGCCTTGCATGTAGGCCAAGACACTTTATTAGCTCGTATTATTCAAATGGTCTCACAAGCGCAGAGAAGTAAAGCTCCCATCCAAAAATTAGCAGATCTGGTTGCTAGCTACTTTGTCCCTGCCGTGATCATAATTGCTATCCTTACTTTCATCCTCTGGTCTTTGTTTGGTCCTGAGCCCCGCTACATATTTGCTTTTTTAAATGCCCTGGCTGTACTCATCATAGCTTGCCCTTGTGCATTAGGACTAGCAACCCCCATGTCGATTATGGTGGGGATGGGAAGAGGTGCTCAAACGGGCGTTCTGATAAAAAATGCAGAGGCATTGGAGCGTTTAGAAAAAGTCAATACCTTGATTATTGATAAAACAGGCACGCTCACTGAAGGTAAACCCAGAGTCTCTGAAATTTTTGCAGCCTCAAATTGGGTGGAAAATGATCTTTTAAAATGGGCGTGCGCGGTGGAAAAGAACAGCGAGCATCCTATTGCACAAGCTCTCATTCATGAAGCTCAGGCCCGCGCTTTATCTATTCCCCCCGTAGAAGAATTTAATTCAATCACAGGCGGAGGTGTTGAAGGGATTGTGGAAAAGAAAAAAGTGATTGTAGGGAATCTAAATTTAATGAAAACACTAGGCGTCACTATAACACCTGCTATACTTGAAAAAGCTCAACAAGCTCAGGAGCAAGCACAAACCATCATCTATATTGTTATTGAAGGAACATCTGCTGGATATATAGGCCTTTCTGATCCAATTAAAAGCTCGGCCTCCGAAGCCATCCAACAACTTCATGTGATGGGTCTAAAAATTATCATGCTTACAGGTGATAATCCACAGACTGCTCAAACAGTTGCTTCAAAATTACATCTGGATGATTACAAAGCAGAAGTCAACCCCAAAGATAAAAATGCATTTATAAAAAAATGGATGGATAAAAAGCATATTGTCGCTATGGCAGGTGATGGAATCAATGACGCACCAGCTTTAGCAGCTGCTGATGTGGGAATAGCGATGGGGACAGGCACGGATGTGGCCATGGAAAGTGCAGATGTGACTCTTGTTAAGGGAGATCTCAATGGAATTGTAAAGGCCATTCTCTTGAGTCGTGCGACCATGCAAAATATTCGACAGAATTTATTTTTTGCATTCATCTACAATTTTCTCGGTGTCCCTGTTGCAGCAGGTATTCTTTATCCCTTCATCGGTTTATTATTGAATCCCATGATTGCAAGTGCCGCGATGGCTTTTAGCTCTGTCTCAGTCATTATTAATGCTCTAAGACTGCGTTATTTAAAACTTTAACCCCACGATTAATGGATAAGAAACAATCAGCTGTCTTAAGGATTAATAACCACAAAAGATCCTTGGTAATCCACAGCTAAAATACCCTCTTGATAAATTTTAGCATGCAACAAGATCCTTGCTTTATGTTTCTTCTCAAGAAGAAGAAAAAAACGCTCCCAAATAGGGGCTTCAGGCGTAAGACAAAGGGCTTGAAAATCATTTTTGATCGGAGCAGGATACTCTACATGACTATGATGAATCACAATTTGAGCGCTAGGGTAACGCTCTTGCAAATTCACATGAAGTAAACTCCAACAGGCAAGAGTCGCTACAATATAAAGACTCCCCCCAAAAGCAGTTTTAATGTGGTTGTAATTGTATTCGATCGGTGCACTCAATAAAATTTTATCTTTGGATACATGCTTTGCTTGAATTCCCATACTTTTTGTAAGGGTGATCTGGGTATACAGATAATTCTCTAAATTTATTCTTGCATCAAGCTCATCCATTTCCGTTCTCGCCTTTCTTAGATTTCAAATTGTAATCAGCTATCTATCGAATGTATAATTTGCCCTAACCAATTCTTGCACAAATCAGCTTCGTAACCACAAATCACTTGTGCATATTTTAGCCCATTTTTCATCAAAGTAAGGGAAGTAGACATTTCTTGTAAATGTTCCAACTCCTCTGCCAGAATCGAATTCACACGCACTTTGGATGCATGTAGCTTTAAATATTCCGCATAGCAAGGATAGAGTTCCTGAGCCCTTAATTCAATCGCATAAGTCACTAAATAGTAAGAGTACTCTTTGATTTTCAGAGAAGGAACCCCTGCCTGTCGTAGATATCTTGAAGTTTTTAGATCTAAGGAATTTAAATACTGCAGAGCAGAAATGCCCCCCATTAAATGAGCCAACGAGTAATTTTCCACAGGCTGAGTTGTAATTTTTTTTATCTGACATTTAAGGTAGTATGCATGACGAAATTCTTCAGAAGCGTGTTTTAAAATTTCCTCTCTTACTAAAGTGGGATGTTCACAAGCGGCAATCTTTCTTGCACCACAATTCTCCAAATACGAGAGCGTATTTAGCCACCGAACATGAAGAATATCTGATTGAAAGACTTTTTTTAGAACTTCATGGATCCAGGGAGTTAGGGAAATAAAAGAGTTCATGAATTTTCCTCAAGATTAAGTAAAATATGTTCATAAATGTTTTCAAGCTCTGCATATTGAATGCAATAAGGAGGAAGGATATACAAAACATTTCCTAGGGGACGTAATAGGATTTGATGATCTAAAAAAAAATGATAAAGAGAATCGCGCATCGGTTGAAAGTACGAGGACCCCTCAACAGTATGATACTCCAAAACTAAAAGTGTCCCTAAGGATTCGCAACGTTTTAAACGAGGATGCGTTTTATATCTTTCCACAAATAATTGATGAGACTTTGCAATACGACTTCTTTGTAAAGTACAACTTTCATCTAAAAGAAGGTCGAGGCTTGCTAAAGCAGCTGTGCAAGCCAATGGGTTTGCTGTATAGGAATGGCCATGAAGGAAGGCTTTGCTCAGCTGGTCTGACAGAAAGGCATCATAAATTTTTTGCGTGCACGCTGTCACCCCTAAAGGTAAAAAGCCTCCTGTCAACCCTTTAGATAAACAGATGATATCGACTCTTTTTAAAAGATGTTCACAGGCAAAAAGAGGTCCGGTACGTCCAAAGCCTGTCATTACTTCGTCTGCAATTGTTATGACATTGAAATGACGACACGCTTCAAGCAATAGATCCAGCCCTTGAGCAGAATAGATACGCATTCCTCCGGAGCCTAGCACAAGGGGCTCAAAGATAAAAGCCGCAGTTTCTCCCTTTTCCAAAATTTGCATCAGTTGGGATAAAGATCTACCTGTTTCATTCTCCCAAGGGGGATCAATCATTTCCACCTCAAAGAGATGTTTCCAAAAGGGTTGATTTAATGCGTTTTTTCCCGCCGCTGACATCGCCCCAAATGTATCCCCATGGTATCCACCTCTAAAACAAACAATTTTAGATTTTTTTTCTCCAACCTGCTGATAATTATATTGTAGAGCAATTTTAAGGGCTGCTTCCACGGAAGTAGAGCCGTTGTCCGTATAAAAAATCTTAGAAAAATCACCAGGTAAAATCTGGACAAGCTTTTTAGCCAGCTCCACAGCAGGCGGGTGTGTAAAATCAGCAAAAATGACATGTTCTAAACGATCTAATTGAGTCTTAATCTTTTCTGCTATGTAGGGATGCGCATGACCATGCAGATTCACCCACCAAGAAGAAATTCCATCTAAATACCGTGTGTCCTGCTCGGTATACAAATACACTCCCTCGCCTTTAGTGATTGGAATCGGAAATCTGGCTGTTTTAGCCTGCGTAAAAGGGTGCCAGACATGCTTTAGATCATCTAAGATTAAGGAAGAAGGACCATTCAAAAAGAAGCTTTCCATAAAAAGGCATATTTTTTAATGATTGAGGATTCGATTTTTTGTTCGGGTAGTAAACGTCCTAAAAGAGGTAATTGAGTAAAACTCAAGATAGCTTCCTCTGTATCCTTCTGAGGCAGGCCATTAAAAATGAGTCCCAAAATATTTACGCCACGGGTTTTTAGCTGGTCCACCGTTAGAAGAGTATGATTGATACTCCCTAAATAATGTCGAGATACAAGAATCCATGCGGCCTCCCACAGTTGAAAGAGGTCAATATTTAAAATCTTTTGATTTAGAGGGACCATTAAACCACCTGCAGTTTCTATAATCAGGGGCTTTTCAGTTTTAGGCAGATAAATTTTTTTCGGTTCGATGACTACATTTTCTGCACGTGCTGCTTGATGTGGAGAAACAGGCATTTGAAGAGAATATGCCGGGGGATATACTGTGTGCAGCCTTGGATCGATAAGTTTTTTCATTATTTTCGAATCTTTTTCCTCCTCGTTCCCACATTCAATGGGTTTCCAATAATCCCCTGATAACAAATGCACTAAAATCGCCGAGGCAATAGTTTTACCCACTTCTGTTCCAATGCCTGTCACAATGAATTTTTTACTCATCGCTTTTTATCCTCATTAAACAATTATAAAGTTCATTAACTTGCTCAGCAGTATTATAAGAATGCAAGGTAACCCTCAAACACTCCTGACCTAGACGCACTGTCGGACTAAGAAGAGCGCGTACATCAAAGCCTTGAGCGTCCAAGGCTCGTGCGGCTTGGCTACACGGCCTATTTCCTTTGATCTTAAAAATTTGAATTTGCGAAGTATTTTTACTATTCAACAACTCTTGATAATGTTTAATGCGTTCATAAAGAGACTGTCGTTCTTCTTCGAGATAAGGAAATATGGCATAGCTGCTCTGAATAGCCGTTATGGCATATCTTGGAAGGGCAGTGGAATAAATGAAAGATTTAGCAAAGTTAGTTAGAATTTCTTTTAGCGCTGTTGAGCCCAAGACAATTGCACCTGAAACCCCCAAAGCCTTTCCGAACGTAAGAATCAAGGCAAAGACTTTAGAACTTATTTCATGGGAGTCGACTAAGCCTCTTCCCTCAGAACCCCAAACGCCCACCGCATGGGCTTCATCAATAATCAAATATGCTTGATACTTCTGAGCTAAGCGGGCAATTTCTTTTAATGAAGTTACAGTTCCATCTGTGGAATAGAGCGATTCAATACAGATAAACCGTTTTCCTCGACAAGCAATGTGCTCAAGTTTAGATTCTAAATCTTGCATGTTTTGATGACGGAAAGGAATACGAGAGGCTGCGGATAACCGCATGCCATCATGCATAGAGGCATGCACATGTGTATCATAAAAAATGGCATCCTTTTCCGTAGCTACTGCTGATAGGACCCCTATATTGGCCATATAGCCGCAATTAAAGAGCGTACCCGCAGCATATCCATGAAAATGAGCAATCTGCTCTTCCAGGTGCAGAACCTCTCTTGAATTTCCCGTTAAAAGACGCGAACCTGAAGATCCCAAACGAATATCTTCATATTGATGCCAGGCAATCTCAAAAGCCTCTTTGAGTTTAGTTGAACGCGCTAACCCTAGATAATCATTGGATGCAAAATCAATCGGAGAGTTTTTTAAAAGAAGTTCTCTATAGTTAAGAAAACGTTTTCGACGTTCAAGTCGTAGGTCCTCAAAGGATTTCATTAGGCTTGATCCTTCACAAAAGCGGGTTGCTTTTGTATTCCTAAAAGTTGAAATAATTCTGCATCTTTATCAATGGATTGATTCGCCACTGTCAGTAATTTTTCACCGGCAAAAATTGAATTTGCTCCTGCTATAAAACATAAGGTTTGTTCAATAAAGCTTAAGGATAATCGACCAGCTGATAGACGAATCATGGCTTTGGGCATTAAAATTCTTGTTAAAGCAATGATACGCACAAATTCCCATATTGAAACAGGAAGCTGTTTCTCTAACGGTGTCCCAGGGATGGGTTCTAATCTATTAATAGGAACTGATTCCGGATGCACTTTGCGCGTGCTCAACGTGTGTAATAATTGTAAGCGATCTTCGATGGACTCCCCTAGCCCCATAATTCCCCCGCAGCAAAGACTAAGCTCTGTTTCTTGCACAATGTCTAATGTATGCAGCCGTTCTTGATAACTTCTGGTGGAGGTTATATTTGGATAAAAACTTTCTGAAGTATCTAGATTGTGATTATAGGCATACAGGCCAGCCTCTTTAAGTCTTTCAGCCTGCGTACTAGTTAGCATACCTAAAGTACAGCACACTTCCATATTCAAGGCTTTAATGCCTTTGATCATTTCAAGAATTTCCTCGAAAGGTTTATTCTCTCGGATCTCTCTCCATGCTGCCCCTAAGCAGATACGCGTGGATCCTCTGGCTTTTGCTCGCTTCGCTTCCGCAATAACCTCAGCATATTTCATGATAGGAAGGGCCTTTACAAAGGTTTGATTACGCGACGATTGTGCACAATATTTACAATCTTCTGGACAGCCGCCTGTTTTTACAGAGATTAAAGTACAAACTTGAACTTCATGCGGAAGATGAAATTGTATATGCATCTGGTGTGCTTGAGAAATTAAAGCAAGTAAAGGAAGGCGATACATTGTTCCGATTTCTTCTATTGTCCAATCATTTCTTACGATAACCATCTGTTCTACTCTTTAAATTTTTTAAAAGGCTGAATCTTATGTATTCGTTTCAGCTAAATTCAAGATAAAACAGATAAAATAGAGTTTATAAAAACTAATAAGTAGTTTATATATACTCAAATTTAGTTTAAAATTCAGACCCAAGACCTGAAAAATCCACAGACTCATTAAAACTATTTGTTAGTTTATAAAACACAAAAAAGGGGTTATTTTTTTATGCTTACTGCATTATGTGGCAACAAGACTGTTCAAAAAATTTTGATTTTTCTATTTGTTAATGGGAAATGTTATGGAACGCAGCTTCATCGTTATTTAAAAACCCCCCTTACACCAATTCAAAAAGCACTATCTAGACTTGAAAAAGGCCACATTATTATCAGTCATTATGAAGGAAAGACACGGATCTACCAATTTAACCCAGCCTACCCTCTACTCTCAGAACTAGAAGAGCTAATAAAAAAGGCCTATACGCTTCTTCCCGCCCATGAAAAGAAAGATTATTACGTCGCTAAAGATGAGTCTTCTTACCAAACACCTAAACAAATCAGTAAAGCCAAAGTCTTGATGACTTTTTGGGAAAAATTAAGCGAAGTTAAACGACTCTCTTTCCATGCTAAGAGTAAACAACAGGAAGGGGAAGGCTGGAATGGGCGAGGTCAAGGCGAAGTCTCAGTATCGAAGGAAAGAGAAAGTGTTCTGATTTTTTCTGAAAAAGGGTCTTGGCTGGGAAAGCAAGGAGAGATCTCTTTTAGTAACTCTTTCCGCTGGACACTAGATCGCTTTGCCGGAATCATTTCCTTAGAGCATCTAAGACGAGGAGTTACCCAACCGGTCTTTCTATTCCACCTAACTCCCACTAGTTCACAAACTCTATCCTCGGTTGACTCTCATTTATGTGGAGGTGACACTTACTTTGGTCAAATTTATTTAGATCAGCAAAGCCTACGTTTAACATGGCGAGTCATTGGACCAAAAAAAAATGAGGAGCTTAATTACTACTACTCGTAAGCTACTAAATTATACTTTTTGTCTATATTTGACATTTAATCTATTTTTTGAAAGAATGGATTTATATTCAAAACCAAAGAGATACCCATGCAGCCCTTATTTATTTCTACCCCCCTTGTGAAATCCATCAAGATGGGAAAAAGCTTTCAAGGTCAAATTTATCTCAAACTCGAAACTTTGCAGCCCACAGGGTCTTTCAAGTGCCGTGGCATAGGAACTCTATGTAGTCATTATGCCCAAAACGAAAATTGCAAAGGATTTGTTTCTTCATCGGGAGGCAATGCAAGTTTAGCAGTAGCTTATGCTGGTCAGGTTTTAGATAAGCCGGTAGAAATTATTGTGCCTCAAACCACTCTTCCCTTGATGATAGAAAAAATGCAGCGTTTAAATACGAAAGTTTGCGTGCAGGGCGCAGATTGGAATGCAGCAGACGCTCATGCCCGCCTATTGGCTAAGCGCTTAGATTGGCATTACATTCCCCCTTTCGATCATCCTCTCATTTGGAATGGGCACTCAACAATTATACATGAGATAAAAGATACAGGTTTGAAACCAGATGCAATTGTAGTCGCAGTAGGGGGCGGAGGATTACTGTGCGGTTTGATAGAGGGTTTACGAACTGTGGGATGGTCTGAAATTCCTGTTTTTTCTGCAGAAACCGAAGGAGCGGCATCCTTTGCTGCCTCTATCAAAAAGGGTCAGCTCATTACCTTAGACTCTATTGATACCATCGCGACATCCCTTGGAGCTAAGCGGGTAGCGAATCAGGCCTGGGTAGATGCTAAAACTCATCCCATTATTCCTAAAATCGTTAGCGATCGCCAAGCTCTTCAAGCAGTCATACGATTTTTCGACGAGCACAACATCCTGGTAGAACCTGCTTGTGGAGCTGCGTTAGCACTCATTTATGAAAAAATTGTCGACCCTACTCTTTATCCAAATATTGTTGTAATTGTTTGCGGAGGAAAAGGTGTGACTCTCAATCTTATTGAAAAATGGTCCGAAAAACTAGGCTTAAACAATGCTCCTATTTACTAAAGAACATTTATTAAAAATCCATGACTGGGACTTCCTTTTAAAATGCATTGAAGAAGGATTTATGGCTTATTCTAAAGGTGAAGTAAATATGCCTCCTGTTTGCCATATGCATTTTGAATCACCTCCGGGAGACCTACATGTCAAATGCGCAGCTAATAAAAGTGCATTCTATGTGGTAAAAGTCGCTTCTTGTTTCACAGAAAATCCGCGCTTTGGCCGTCCTTCCATCTACGGACTCCAGATTTTATTTCACAAAAGCTCGGGAGAACCTGTTGCTCTTTTTTTAGATGAAGGGTATCTAACACACCTACGCACAGCACTTGCCGGAGCAATTTGTGCAAAATACTTAGCTCCACAGAACATGCAAGCCATTGGCATTTTGGGTGTAGGACAACAAGCCCGCTTTCAGTTGAAAATCTTAAAGCAGGTAACAAACTGTAGGGAGGTTTATGCTTGGGGTCCCCATGCCCAAAAGATCGAGGAATTTCAAAACGATCCTTTTCTAGATGATTTTAAAATTCATAGGGCAAAAAGCCCTGCAGAATTAACATCAAAATCACAACTAATTGTCACAACGACTCCTTCTACCACCCCACTACTGAAAAGTGAAGATATTTTGCCTGGCACACATATCACTGCTGTAGGCTCAGACCGACCTGGCAAACAAGAGCTAGATAGTTCGATCCTTCGAAAAGCTAATCGCTTAATTGTGGATAGTCGCGCGCAATGCTTTCTATATGGAGAAACAGCATGTGCTCTGCAGGCAGGCATGATTACGCCAAATGGAGTCACTGAAATCGGTGAAATCCTCTTACTACAGGCAAAAGGTCGAGAAAGCGATGAGGAGATCACAGTCGCTGATCTAACGGGTTTAGGGATTCAAGATTTAATGATCGCAGAAGCCTTTTATCAAAGGCTTGCCTAGCGATTAAAATTCATTCTTTTAATTTAATAACGAGCTATTTATAACGCATAGATAAATCACAATAAACTCATCTATGACGGAAAAAAAACCTTCAACTTCTTCATTAATAGGTCTGGACGGAATGATTTTTTGTTTGTCAGATGTCCGTCCTGGCATAGGTCCTTTTCTTTCCCTTTTTTTAAAGTCTCAACTCCACTGGAAAACGGATCTGACAGGCTTAGCTCTAGGTGTGGCAGACTTAACGGCCGCATGCTGTCAAATTCCAAGTGGAGCGATCGTTGATACTACAAGATATAAACGGTTGATTATATTTTTAGCATGTCTTGCTATTGCGCTTAGTTCTTTACAAATACTTTTTATTCCTACATTTTCCGCGGTGATAGGCGCACAAATTTTAATTGGCATGTCTACTGCACTTATTCCCCCTACTATTGCAGCTATTACATTGGGACTCGTAGGAAGAAAATCCTTACCCAAACGTATTAGCCTCAATGAAACCTGGGCTCATGCTGGAAACGTTTTTACGGCAGCCCTGGTAGGACTTTTGAGTTATCTTTGGGGTCATGAATGGATTTTATACATGATCGTCCTATTCGCTGCAGGGAGCACTGCATTTGTCTTTTTCATTAATCCTAAAGAAATTGATCATCAGGTGGCTCGAGAGTTACCTAAAAGTATCGATAATCAAAAATCTAAGCCATTACCTATCTCTCAGTACCTTAAAAATAGCCCCTTGGCAATTTTTTGTCTCTCTGTCTTTCTGTTTCATTTTTCAAATGCGGCTCAACTTCCCCTTGTCGGTCAACTATTAGGAGAAAAAAATCCTTCCATAGACACTCTGTTTATGTCCGCCTGTATCATACTGGCTCAGATAGTCATGATATTCGTCGCCTATGGGATGGGATTTTTAATGAATTATACCGGAAGAAAACCACTTTTTTCTATGGCTTTAGCTGTACTTCCTTTGAGGGCAGTTCTTTACACCTTTACAGATTCCCCTACATTGCTTCTAAGCATTCAACTTTTAGATGGTATTGGAGCTGGCATCTTCGGCGTGCTGGGGATTATAACGATCTCAGATATAGCCAAAGACACGGGTCGGTTTAACTTTTCTTTAGGGATGATGTCTCTTGCTCAAGGGACAGGAGCATCCTTGAGTAACATGTTTGCTGGGGTCATTGTGGAACATTGGAACTTTAACTACGGCTTTATGAGTTTAGCTTTTATCGGGATTTTCGGACTTGGCTTTTATTGTTTTTGCATGCCTGAAACCAAAAATAGAGATTTTAAACTATGGAACTCATGACTTTAATTATTTTTATTCTGGTTTATATAGGCATGCTTTTAGGAAGTTGGCCAGGGCTTGCGATTGATCGAACAGGAATAGCTCTTCTTGGGGCCATCGCTTTTATGGAGTTGCAAGGTCTATCTGCTGAGCAAATGGTAAGCTATATCGATTTTCCTTCCATCATCATTCTATTCAGTTTCATGATCATCTCCGCACAATTTTACTATAGTGGGTTTTATACCTATACAATCGAAACTGTCCAACAATGGAATCTCTCCCCTAAGTTCCTGCTCTTTATTGTCATTTTTATATCAGCTATTCTTTCTGCTTTATTAATTAATGATATTGTTTGTTTAGCCTTAACTCCTCTCGTGATCAAAGCCTGTGCACACAAAAAATTCAATCCCGTTCCCTTTCTTTTAGGATTGGCTTGTGCTTCAAATATTGGATCTGGCCTCACCCTGATAGGAAATCCTCAAAATCTATTGATTGGTCAAGTTTTGCAAATACCCTTTGGACAGTATCTTCTATACTCTAGCATTCCCTGCATCTTAGGGATATTCGTCACATGGTTTATCATTCTTCAACAAACCAGAAACCAGTGGCTTTTAGAGAAGGCCGAGACAAAATTTGAATCGATTCCTTTTAACGCATGGCAGAGTTTAAAAGGTATTTTCATTTTAGTCATCCTACTCATTCTTTTTTTTGTGAATGAAATTCCACGCGATAAAATCTCTTTAGCGGCGGCAGGTTTTCTGCTTTTAAGCCGTCGCATGGCTTCACAGACGATGTTAAATTTTATTGATTGGCAGTTACTCGTCCTTTTTATTGGGCTTTTTATTGTAAATAAAAGTCTCCTGAATACTTTCTCTGTCGATACCTTTCATAGAATCCTAACCAGTTACCACATAGATTTAAATTCTCCAGCCTGGATTTTTCTTTTTTCGACAGTTCTTTCCAACTTAGTTTCTAATGTCCCTGCTGTGATGTTATTACTTCCTCTTATTCAGGGGTCATTCGAAGGATCTTTGTTAGCTTTGACCAGCACATTAGCCGGTAATATGTTTCTTATAGGAAGTATTGCCAATTTGATCGTCGTCTCCCAAGCCAAGAAGCATGGCATTCATATAGATTGGAAACGCCACCTTAAAGTAGGTCTTCCAGTCGCCTTAATGACTCTTCTACTCACCGCTTTATGGATGTATTATCTATCCCCAGAGTCTTCATAAATAATTCCCTAAGGATTACGCATTAATCTCTTGCAGAAAATATATTAAAATTAAGTCATCACTTCAGAAGTTTAAGAATTGATATTCATTTAAAAATCGAATTATTATAAAAGGAGATTATACCTGAACGATTATAGAGTTGGGTGTCTAGGAGATTATCTCTGGAAACTTGGTATAAATTTGTTACATGAGGTTGTATATGGTATCTTCACTCTCAGCCACAAAAAAGTCTGAATTTAGCCCTTCCTATTTCTCCCATGGGGTAAATGCAGAGAAAAGGCATCTTCATGCCAAATATTTACCTAAAGATAGTGTGGAAATCACACACCTGCATCGACTTCGTCAGCAAATCCCGTCTAAAGATTTTTTAGAGAAAAGCTCCCCTACAGCAAAACTTCAAGATATTGCTGCCAAAGTCAAAATGCTATCTAGTCACTCTCCTAATGGTCTTTTTCTTAATAGTCAAACCCGTCAATTAGAAATACGTCCCACAAATAACGAAAATTATGATTATGCAGCGATTCAATATATTGTGGATGCTTGTCATCAATTCCTGAATGAATCAAGGACGCATTTTTTTGACCAATCTATCCAAGAAAAAATCCTAACCAGACTTACACAAACAACGTGGTTCAAAACTTTTTCTGCCCAGGACTCGTCTATCTATGATTTAATGTCAGGCCTCATTCATCAGTTTAATCGATTAGAAAAACGACAGAGTCATCATGAAATTGCCAGTGTGGCAAAATTAGCGCAGCGCGCTCTATCCTTAAAAAATCAAAAATTCTTAGAAACTTATGCAACAGCCCACAGAAGATGGCTGACTTTACATGAAAGATCCTGTAAGCAAGAACTCAGTCGATTAGAAAATAAAAGACAAAAAATTTTAAAACAGCAAATGGTTTTAAAAATTTTGGATCAAGGAAATCCATCGGAAATGAAAGAGTATGACATGATTTCTCTTTCCACTCTGCTATTCTCTTATCAGTGGATCATGACTTCCCAAGAGCTCTTTGAATGTATTCAGAAATGTTTCTGTAATCTTTCCGAAATTATAGCTGCAAGTAGACCTGAATCTGAGATCGCAATCCAACAACAGCTCAGACTATTGAAATTTTGCAACGAGTGGATCTGCTCTGATTTATACCAAAGTGAAAAAGACGAAATCATCTTAAGTCAACTCCATCGTTTAGTGCGTTTCACTCAAAATTCTCCTTCCAAGCGTATTAAAAGTATGGGAGGTAAACTTGGAGAAATCTTAAGTCAAACACAGTCTGCTAAAGCATGCCAACAGCAGCCTTTATTTCCAGATTTTTCAAAAAAACTTGAAGTATTGAAATTTAATAAAAAAAACTTAACTGAAGAAGTGGCCGATTCTTTAGGCGTTTTTTACACTGAAGCTTTGTTAAATTTAAAAATCAAAGATTTGTTTAAACAAGATCAATCAGCAGAGACATGGGCGTCTATAGCTCATTTAGAAAACACACTCAGTCAGGATATTGTCTCCTTTTTTAAATCTATTCCAAAGAAAAATCGTATTCATATTTTAAAGAACTACATTGGTTTAGTAAAAACTTGTCTAAATAAACATAATTATGCCACGGCTAAGACTCTAATATCAGGTTTAGGAGCCCTATTAAACAAAGAAAAATGGAAGTTGCCAAAAAAACTTCAAGCCAAAATTGATGAGCTAAGCCACTATGCCATCTATGGGATGCGAAAAGAAATGGGGCACTTATTGGAAAAAAACGAAACCCCTTTTGTTCCAGCTCCTGATTACATTGGACAAAAATTCCAACTCCTCAGTGTAGCGCCGCGTTTCGATAGCGAAGATGATCAAGAACCTGAAAAATTAAACATTGAACAGTTTTCGTCTGTTGAAGCCTTAGTTAAACAATGGGTAAAAATGACGGCGCTCTTGCAGAATTACAATAAAAGGATGCCTAGAGAAACTTAGCACTAGACGATGACAACAATTAGAGCGTGCTTTGTTTAGTCTATGATTTGCCCTCTGATTAAATCTAGATCAGCAATTTAAAGATGAAAAAATGTAGTTTTTATTTCCCTTGTCTTCTATAATTTCTAAAAAAATTATTAGAAGCATCTCATGAACAATCCAATTCTTTCTACTCTTCCTGAGATTGTGGGTGACAGTAAGGGAATCCTGCTAGACGCCTATGGAGTTTTTTGGGCGGGAAATCAAAAAGGTTTAATCCCGGGTGCCAGGGAAGCCATGGAGCAATTAGTTCTTCAAGGGAAAAAAGTGGGTATTCTCTCCAATTCCACCCAGCTTATCGCCAAAGAATTGGATAAATTTCATTCTCATGGTCTTTTTCAAGATCAACATTTTCATTTTATCCTGACTTCAGGCGAACTTGCTAAACAAGTCTTTACAGAAGCAAAATTCCCTTTCCCAACGCCAGCTAAAAAATATTGGCTGCTAGGTCACCCTCATCCTAAATACTCTTCCCCACATGCACTTTTTGAAAACTCTCCCTTCATAGCGACCCCACATTTATCTGAAGCAGATTTTATTTATATTTCCATTCCTCATATAAATGGTGAAGACCAAATAGATCCTCACGTTTTTATGCAAGAAATTATCAAGGTTAAAGAGTCTAATCTCCCCATGGTTTGTGCTAATCCTGACGCTTTTGCGCATGAAGGACGACCTCCCGTTCCTGTTGTCAGGCAAGGTAGCATTGCCAAACTCTACGAGTCTATCGGTGGAAAAGTTTTTTATATTGGAAAACCTGCTAAGTATGCTTTTGAAAGAGCTTTAGAGGCATTTAAATCCCATCACATTCATCATCCTGAAGAAATTTTAATGATCGGTGATACACCAGAAACGGATATCAGAGGAGCAAAACTTGTAAAGATGCGTTCAGCTTTAGTGACCTCTACAGGTATCATGGCAGAAAAAGTGCAAAATAAAGGACTCATACACACTTTACAAGAAATTGCCACGCAAGACTACCCTGACTTTTTGATAGAAAAATTGGAGTATTAATGGGTTTTGAATTACATCCTAATCTATCTAAAAAAATTCTAATTGGGGATCTTGCGCTTTGTCGAGTTCTTCTGGAAAATGATTCTCATTATCCTTGGATTTTTCTAGTCCCCCGTCGTCCTGCTATAAGTAAAATGATGGATTTGTCATTAAGCGATCAACTTCAATTAATGAAAGAGTTAGACCTGTCTCAAAAGATTATGTGGTCTCTGTTTAAACCCACTCAAATCAATGTGGCTGCTATTGGCAATAAAACCCCTCAATTACATATTCATGTTATAGCACGCTATACAGAGGACCCGGCCTGGCCAGGGACAGTATGGGACCATCCTATACGTAATCCCTATACCGCAGAACAAAAAGATATAATTGTCAATCAATTGACCGATGCTTTTTTACCTCAACTTACCTCAACCATTTAAGGCAGGTATGATTAGAAAAATCTTCTTTCTATGCATTTCATTTGTTCATTTGACCTATGCGCAGGTCACCCCTATCTATGTGGATTCTGCAGATGTTTTTCATCAAATTTCTACCACACAAAATGATGTATATAATTATCTAAAAAATACTCCACTCCCTTTTGAAAAAACACGCTTCGTCTTTATTCGTCATGGAGAATCGACAAGTAATCAAGAAAAAAGTATGGCCGGTAGAACTCTAGATGTGGATTTGTCAGATAAAGGACAGACACAAGCCCTCACATGTGGTTTATCATTAATCGAGAACGGTATTTTATTTGATAGAGTTTATAGTTCTCCTTCCCTTCGCGCTAAAAGAACCGCCGAACTTGTACTTGAAGCCTCTCATCAACAATGGATGTTGAATCTCGACGAAAGGCTTTATGAAAAGTTCTATGGCCCCTATGAAGGAGCTTCAGAAAATGCGTATGCTCCAGTTAAAAAAATAGAAGAAATAGAAAATTCTGGTCCACAGAAATCCTTTATGGAAAAATTTCACTTCAAAGCCCATCCCGATATGGAAAGCATGGCTGAAATCCATCAGAGGGTTTTAGATTTTTTGTTTGATACTACGACTCAGATAAAAGGTAAAACTGTACTTGTCGCTACCCATAACGGTGTGATGAAAGCGTTATTTATGGCAGATGCCTTCCAGAAGGGGTATGATGTCGATTATAGATCCTACGACCTAGGCAACTGTTCTCTTGTGATTGTGGAAGTGATGGACAATCAATGGGAAGTGTGTGCCACAAAGGGATTGAAATTTAGAACTAAATAATTATCAATAGAAAATACCTCCATTACAGCTCACGTGCTCCGCTCATTTAGCGACTATGTAACCTGATTTTGAATTGTTTAGTTCTTCTGTGCTAATCCACGTTCCCATTATAATGCGCCAAAATTCAGATTTGAAATTAGGCTGTATAAAATTTTATTTACATAAATTTCTTGTAAATATACAATTAAAAATTCATTAATTTTAATAAATCTAAAACAAAAGATATATTATATGACAATTGATCCAACTAAAGAGCCTCTATTACCTCCAAGTTATTCCCAAGAACTTGAAGAAATCAAATACCCATCAAAAAATAAAAGACAGAAAGTAAAACTAAGTCGCCAAGACCCCTCCACATCAAAAGTTAATTCCTTCAGTCCTCATTGGTTGCTGCAGCAGCCCATTCTGGAGAATCTTACGTATTATTTAGATCTTGTAAGTATAAAACGTTTTCAATTAGCAAGCCCTCAATTCTACAAAACTCTTCAAACCTTTTTTGATCAAGCATTTAAAGAGAAAAACACGCTTTTTTTACAAGTCAGTAAAGCAGCGGGAGCAAATAGTTTGCCCGCCATTTTTTCTCCACAAGATTTATTGAAGAAAACTATCGATATTAAAATCTCTAAATCTTCTAAAGGTTTTTCAACAAAACGTAGTGGAATGCATGATCTAAAAACGATTACTATTGGTCCCGTGATTAAGGTAAAACACTATAATAAAATGAACAACTCTTCTATTAAAACCAAATCGATTCCTAATGCAGGGATATTTAGTGAAAATCACCTCTTTAAATTTGAAAATCATCTCGCTATTTTTCATGAAAAAAATTCTCGATTGATAAAAATCCTCAATACACAAACAGAAGAAGTCACGCAAGTCGTTCTCTTAGATGATGAACAAATAAAACAATCCCTGCCTCTTCTTAATAGAAACGAGCAGACGCTGCGCAATAAAATAAGAGATTTAAATTTAAGACCTCTAAATTTGCATGCGATAGATGTATCAGCCGAAGATTTGTATGAGACTTATAAAAAATATAAAAAAAATATCGAGACACTTGAAAAAGCCATCAAAGAAGCAAAAGAAGAGCTGCCTTCATTACTAGATACAGTGATTCCACTCAATGCATTAGATTGGGATGATGAACAAATAAAACAATCCCTGCCTCTTCTTAATAGATACGAGCAGACGCTTCGTAATAAAATAAGAGATTTAAATTTAAGACCCCTAAATTTGCATGCGATAGATGTTTCAGCAGAAGATCTGCATGAGACTTATAAAAAATATAAAGAAAATATCGAGACACTTGAAAAAGCCATTAAGGAAGCAAAAGAAGAGCTGCCTTCATTACTAGATACAATGATTCCACTCAATGCATTAGATTGGGATGATGAACAAATAAAACAATCCCTGTCTCTTCTTAATAGATACGAGCAGACACTTCGTGATAAAATAAGAGATTTAAATTTAAGACCCCTATATTTGCATGCGATAGATGTATCAGCAGAAGATCAGCATAAGACTTATAAAAAATATAATGAAAATATCGAGACACTTGAAAAAGCCATCAAAGAAGCAAAAGAAGAGCTGCCTTATTTACAAGATGCAGTCATTCCACTCAACGGAAATTTGATTGCATTGGATTGGGAAGAAAAATTTGCCCTTGTTCAATGCTCAACACGCATCATGAAGTATGATTTAAACAATCCCGCAAATAATCATGTATTTCAAACCCATGTTGATTTTAAAGATCCTCAAAGTGATAAACCTGCATTTCAGACAGAAGGTCTTTTGATTCAAACTTATTTCTCTAAAAAATTTCTTATTTCATGTGTTAAACCCTGCCTCATTAATAAGATTGCGAAAATTCAGGGTGAAATAAAAAATGCCGTGGAATCCTTCAAATGCATAGAAGGCAGACAGCATCAAGCAAATGCTTATATAAAAGATCATCAAGTAGGTAAAGCCTGTACAGAGTTGATCATCAATGGCCGCGATCTAAGAAATTTACAAATAAGCCTTGAAGATATATTTAACAGCATAGAAGGTCATTGGAGATCTCTTACAGAAGCTGAAAAACAACATTTAGCAGATTTTAATACAGCTTTAACTCAATACGAATTAGACATAAAAGAATCAAACCTATTCGATGAAAATTCTAATCTCAGTCCTGCTCTCTTTATCTCTAGTCAGAAGAATACTTTAAATGCCTTAGTCAATAAGTCAAAATTTATCATAAATTTCTTGAATAAAACCTCTCACTATTATTCCCAAAAACTAGAAAATCTTCCTTCCGAATATGCCGTGATTTCTTTTGATACAGGAAAACAAATGAACACTTTTAAAATTCCAGAGAATGAAGAGTTTTTAACTGCAAAGAATGAGGTTTATTTTACTTTTAAGCGTAATAAATCTGAGGATACCTACACAATTTTTGCCAAAAGTCTACTGGATAATACTCTCCTACATTCTTATACCTTTAAATCCGAATTCTATTATATAGACCATGAGTATGAAAAAATACTTTTTGTTAATGATCAACATTTAGTGATGCAAATTCGTAGCCGTGAAAATTCAGACTCAGACTTTTATGCATTTCATCTAGATCAAACGCATAATGATAAGCCCGAACACTTTTTGTATAAAAGAGTTCATCAGGCTTATATTACAGACAAAGAGCTTGTCATTGCCCATGACATCCCTAGAGATACATTCTCTTTTTGGCAATGTGAGCGTACTGTTATCACTTTTAAAAGTCGCATTTTAGAAAAAAAATAGAGTGATTGGTAATTAGGTTAAGATTTCAAGGGTCATTCTCCAAAATTTACCCTTGAAATCTTTTTTATAGATGTATGACACCATAATCCTATTTTAGTTTAAACCCAACATCTTTGACTTTAAAGTTCTATATATAGTAAATCTTTCCTTGATTTTCCTTAATTCCCTGTTTTTTTAGGCTTTAGACCGTGTTTGCTATTGGAGACTGTAAGAAATTCCACTAATGGAATCTTTTTTTTCGGCTTCACTTTACGTCTTCTTAGTTAAGGAAGCGCGATTACATAATGTCTAATAAAGTTCGTGAAAATAAAACCACTAATCCTATAAATGATATATTTATTGGATGGTAAAATGACTTCTATAAATACAAAAAGTTTTTTAGACCAACAAGAAATTTACATTGCGATACTTGCAAGCATTTGCATCATTCTTTATTTAATTTTAGAATATATACTCCCTTCTGGCGCTCTTTACGCCAACTACCCTTTGTATTTGGCTTTAATAGTCGGAGGCATCCCTCTAGTGTGGAACCTTCTTAAAAAAATATTACAAAGAGATTTTAGCTCCGATTTATTGGCAGGCCTTTCGATTATCACTTCCATCCTTCTTGAGCAATACCTTGCAGGAACATTTGTAGTTCTGATGCTATCAGGAGGCACTGCTCTAGAAAAATATGCGATCGAATCCGCTTCGCGTGTGCTAGAAGCTTTAGCCAAACGAGCGCCCACGATTGCGCATCGGAAGGAACAAAATATCAGGGATATTTCTACCTCAGAAATTCAAGTGGGCGATACTCTAGTCGTTTTTCCTCATGAAATATGTCCAATCGATGGAGTGGTGTCTGAAGGAGAAGGAACGATGGACGAAGCGTATTTAACAGGAGAACCTTTTCTTATCTCAAAAGCTCCAGGTTCTGAAGTTCTCTCTGGCTCCATCAACGGCGACCAAGCCTTGACCATCCACGCCACAAAACTTGCGGTTGACTCACGTTACGCGAAAATCATGCAGGTCATGCAAGAATCAGCACAAAAACGTCCCCGCATGCGGCGTTTGGCTGATCAATTAGGGGCTTGGTATACGCCTCTTGCTGTGGGTATTGCCCTTTTTGCATGGGCATTCAGTGGAGATGCCATTCGTTTTCTAGCAGTTCTTGTGATCGCCACTCCTTGTCCTCTCCTTTTAGCCATCCCCATTTCCATTATTGGCTCCATTTCTCTTAGCGCTAGTCGCGGGATCTTGATTAAAAATCCTGTCGTTTTAGAACAAATTTCAGAATGTAAAACGATGATATTCGATAAAACAGGAACTTTAACCTATGGCGAACCTCAATTAACAGAACAGTTGATATACAATCAAAGACCTTCGAAAGAAATCTTGCAATTCATAGCGAGCATGGAAAGGTATTCCAAACATCCTTTAGCCAGTGCCATCTTATCCCAAGCCAATCAAGAAAAGATTGAACTACTTCCTGTTGCACGTATCCAAGAAGAAAAAGGACAAGGACTTAAAGCTATCATAGAAGGTCATGAAATCTTCATTACTAGTCGTAAAAAACTCAAACTCCTAGGATTAGAAAACACCCCAGATAAACTGCCTGAAGGTCACGGATTGGAATGTGTCATTATTATGGATCAACAATTAGCTGCATTATATCGATTTAGAGACACGCCACGCAAAGATAGTAAATCATTTGTGCAGCATCTTTTTACAAAGCATGGGATTCATAAAGTGATGATTGTATCAGGAGATAGAGAAGAAGAGGTCAAATATTTGGCAGATTTTATTGGGATACCTGAAATCTACGCGAGTAAAAGTCCTGAAGAAAAAGTTGAAATCGTCTCTCGCGAACGCAGTTTGGCAAAAACGGCTTATCTGGGGGATGGAATTAATGATGCTCCCGCTCTATTAGCTGCAACAGTAGGAATTGCCATGGGCAAAAATAGTGATATAACAGCTGAAGCAGCGGGCGCAGTGATTTTAGATAATTCCCTCGAAAAGGTTGATGAATTTATACACATCAGTTCGCGTATGCGAAAAATTGCTTTGCAAAGTGCTTGGGGAGGAATGCTTCTCTCATTCTTAGGAATGATATTTGCGGCGGGGGGCTTTTTAACACCAGTTGCGGGGGCCATCGCTCAGGAAATTATCGATGTCTTCGCTATTCTCAACGCTTTAAGAACCCTTAAAAAACCAACCATTCTTACCGATATTTCCCTAAAGAAATGAGAACTACACTTCTTTGATCAATAGGGACCTAAATAAAATTTAATTGCTCATAACACCCAAATCCATTAAAAGCATGATTATTTAAAGTACCTGTATCAGGAGCTCCTCTATGCCTAATAAAATTAACCCATTCCATTCTCTTAAAACTCTGCAAGATGGAAAGTATCTCTACTATTCTCTCCCTACACTAGAGGAGCAAGGTCTGGGACCTATTAAACGTTTACCTGTTAGTATTCGTATCATGCTGGAGTCTCTGTTAAGAAATTGTGATGGTCACTTAGCGACTGAAGAAGATATTAAGCGTTTGGCTAAATGGAGTCCTGGGCAGACAGTTAGCTCTGAAGATGTTCCTTTTGTTGTTTCAAGAGTGGTGCTGCAAGACTTTACTGGAGTTCCTTTGCTAGTCGATTTAGCAGCTATGCGTGATGCCATTGCTGCAAGAAAACAGGACCCTGCTGGGGTCGAGCCAGGCGTACCTGTAGACTTAGTCATTGATCACTCTGTTCAAGTCGATCGGGCAAGGACCCCCGATTCTTTCATCTTTAATTTAGGGATTGAATTTGAGCGCAATTATGAACGTTACGCCTTCCTTAAATGGGGACAAGGCGCGTTCAAAACACTAGGTATCGTACCCCCTGGTATTGGTATTGTCCATCAAGTGAATTTAGAATACCTAGCTTCAGTGGTCATAGTCCATCAAATCCATGGAGAAAATTACTTATATCCCGATACTTTGGTCGGTACAGACTCTCACACCACCATGATTAATGGACTTGGAGTGCTGGGCTGGGGAGTGGGAGGAATTGAAGCAGAAGCGGCGATGCTAGGCCAGCCCGTTTTTCTACAGATGCCAGAAGTGATTGGTGTGCATCTATCCGGAGAATTAAAAGAAGGAGTAACCGCCACCGACCTTACGCTGCGCATTACACAAATGTTGCGCAAGGAAAACGTCGTAGGAAAATTTGTGGAATTTTACGGAGAAGGGGCGGCTAGTTTAACTGTAGCGGATCGTGCCACTATCGGAAATATGGCTCCTGAATATGGTGCAACAATTGGTTTTTTTGCGGTGGATGATAAAACGCTTGACTATTTACGTATGACAGGACGCTCAGAGGAACATATTGCACTCATTAAAGAATATTTATCTGCGCAGCAACTTTTCGGCATTCCCAAAAAGGGGGAAGTCGATTATTCAAAGCATCTCGAGCTTGATTTAAACTCTATCAAACCCTGCGTTTCAGGTCCAAAACGTCCACAAGATCATATTGAGCTTCCTGAGCTAAAAAGAAAATTCTTAGATTTACTCTACAGTCCCCTCTCATCCAATGGGTATGGAAAATCTGCCCAAGAAGAACCTCCTCGCGTAGGTATTCATGCAGGCGGTGTCTTTGATTTTAACGCTCGCCAGCTAGAGGGTGGAACACCTTCACTCAATGGTCATACCACCTGGAGTGAATCGGAGATGGTCACAAATCGTCCTTTAACAGACGCTATTGTCAATCCGGGATATTTAGAGATGGATGCCTGTGACGTGGTTTTAAAACATGGCTCGATTGTGATTGCTGCAATTACAAGTTGCACAAACACTAGCAATCCCAGTGTCATGGTTGGAGCTGGTTTATTAGCGAAAAAAGCTGTAGAGCGTGGTTTGAGAGTCAATCCAACCATTAAAACCAGCTTAGCACCGGGTTCCCGAGTGGTAACGGATTATTTAGAAAAATCCGGACTTCAGAAATA
The DNA here is from genome assembly GCA_001897225.1 of Chlamydiales bacterium 38-26. Classification (GTDB taxonomy): domain Bacteria; phylum Chlamydiota; class Chlamydiia; order Chlamydiales; family Parachlamydiaceae; genus Neochlamydia. The sequence goes on along the minus strand of MKSK01000005.1, from coordinate 79,543 downwards.
CTTAGACACACTTGGTTTTCAATTAGTAGCCTATGGATGCACGACTTGTATAGGTAATAGCGGGCCTCTAGATGAAAACATCGAGATGGCGATTAAAGATTACGACCTGATTGCTGCCAGTGTGCTGAGTGGAAATCGTAATTTCGAAGCTAGAATTCATAGTGCCGTCAAAGCTAATTTTTTAATGTCTCCTCCTCTTGTGGTCGCTTTTGCTCTGGCAGGTCGTGTCGATATTGATCTGGCAACTGAAGCCTTAGGTTTAGACAAAGACGGAAAACCTGTTTTCTTAAAAGATATTTGGCCGTCAAATCAAGAGATTCAAGAGGTGATCTCTCATGGACTTCAACCTGCCATGTTCAAAGAACGTTATGCACACGTCACTGAAGACAATGAACTATGGAAAGAAATTCATGTCGCTAAAAATCCTATCTATCCCTGGGATCACAAAAGTACTTATATCCAGCATCCTCCCTATTTTGAAAACGTGGATGAGCATATTCCCGTTCTCCAAGATGAATTAAAAAATATGCATGCCCTCGCTTTATTTGGAGATTCCGTCACAACGGACCATATATCCCCTGCAGGATCCATTAAAGCAGATTCTCCCGCAGGAAAATATTTATTGTCTTTGGGTGTCAAAGAGCAGGACTTCAACAGCTATGGAAGTCGCAGAGGAAATCATCATGTCATGGTCAGAGGAACATTTGCCAATGTTAGATTACGCAATCATTTAGCCGGCAGCAAGGAAGGTGGATTCACGAAGTTAATCCCGGATCATTCGATTATGCCCATCTTTAACGCCTGCGAAGAATACGCTAAACGGGGCACCCCTCTCATTATTTTTGCAGGCAACGACTATGGAATGGGAAGTTCTCGCGACTGGGCGGCTAAGGGAACAGCTTTATTAGGAGTCAAGGCTGTCGTCGCCCGCAGTTTTGAACGAATCCATCGCAGTAATTTGATTGGAATGGGAGTGCTGCCCTTAGAATTCATGAATGGCGAAAGTTATGAAACTCTAGGGATTACTGGTGAAGAGACTTTCACTATTCAAGGGCTAGGTACTGAAATCACTCCTCAACAAGACGTGATATTAGAAATTACTCAAGATCAAGAGAAGCGGCAGTTTAAGCTTCGCTCGCGTTTAGACACCGCAAGCGAAGTAGAATACTATCGCCATGGGGGAATCTTACCCTTTATTTTAAGACAAAGACTTTCATCGATTAGAGAATCCTAGACTTGCTTCAAAACTAGCTTTGAAAGAAGTCTGATTACTTATCATCTTTACATGGGTAGATCATTGCATGTTAAATACAGGAGATATAGCTTGGGTCTTGATTGCGACAGCGCTAGTGATGGTTATGACCCTGCCAGGTCTAGCCTTATACTATGGAGGCTTAGTTCGGAGAAAGAATGTTCTATCCATGATTATGATGTCTTTCTGCGTACTGTGCTTAGTCAGCCTCCAGTGGATTTTATGGGGATACAGTCTGGCCTTTGGCCCTGATTATCATCATCTAGTGGGTCGGTTAGACTGGATCGGCTTAAAGAATGTAGGATTACAACCTAACACAGACTATGCAGAAACCATCCCTCATCTTTTATACATGTCCTTTCAAATGATGTTTGCTGTCATTACCCCAGCTTTAATATCTGGGGCGTTTGCTGAACGTATGAAATTCTCTGCCTATATTATTTTTATTCTCCTATGGTCTACCTTTGTCTACGATCCCATTGCACATTGGGTATGGCATAAAGAGGGGTGGCTGAGCCATTTGGGTATTCTCGACTTTGCCGGAGGAACAGTGGTGCACATCACCTCGGGCATTTCTGGCCTTGTCTGTGCTCTTGTGATCGGAAAAAGAAGGGCTTTTGGACAGCCTATGCGTCCGCATAATTTACCTTTAACGATGCTCGGTGGAGCTTTATTATGGTTTGGATGGTTTGGATTTAATGCAGGTAGTGCTTTAGGTGCTAACCAAGAAGCTGTTTTAGCTTTTATTGTTACTCATACAGCTGCTTGTGCTGCAGGCTTGACATGGATTTTGATAGACTGGAAAGTAACTGGAAAGCCTACGCTTCTAGGGGGTATTACGGGGGCTGTCGCTGGTTTAGTAGCAATCACGCCAGCTGCTGGCTATGTAAATCCTCTATCAGCAATTGTAATTGGTGCTCTCACAAGTTTGATCTGCTACATAGCTATCACGTCAATTAAAAGTCGGTGCGGATATGATGATAGTTTAGATGCTTTTGGAATTCATGGCGTAGGAGGCATTACTGGTGCCTTGTTGACAGGATTATTTGCAGAAAAAGTCTTGAATGTACATGGAAATAACGGCCTTTTTTACGGAAATCCTTATCAATTGTACATCCAATTCCTAGGTGTTTGTACCGTTATAGTCTACGCAGGTTTAATGTCTTATCTACTGATGAAAGTCCTAGAGTATACGATTGGCTTACGTGTAAATGATCATGAAGAGCTTCTAGGACTTGATTTAGCACAGCATGAAGAGAGTGCTTATACACTTATTGATTAAAGGTCAGCATGAAATTAATTATAGCGATTATACCCTCTCATAAATTAGAAAATGTCATTCATGAATTAGATCTTATCCAAGTCTACCGCAAAACTGTTTCCAATGTTTTAGGCCCGGGCAAATCACACACAGAAGTGTACCGAGGAATGTTAGAAACAGGAAATTTGGTCAAAAAAGTGCGTTTTGAGATTGCTATCAGTGATGGGCGTGTCGAAGAAGTGATTCAGGCCATTCTTAAAGGGGCTAAAAACGAAGAAGGTGATGGAAAGATTTTCGTGGTCCCTTTGGCCGATTGTATCCAACTAGGGACACAAGCCAGAGGTTCAGAGGCAATCGGTCAATAAGAACCATCTGATTCAGAACCTATGATTCCGATCGCTTTTAGCCATTCTTCCGTCGGATGAATCAGTTTCCTTTCTTTAAGACTAAAGAGACCAATGGTAAATTGAGCCGTACAACACACATCGCCATTGCGAATCATCTTCTGCCCCATTTCTGCCACTTTCTTAGTATGGGATAATAGCTCAGTTTCTATGACAATCTCATCACGTAACCGTAGCTCTTTAGAAAATTTGAGATGAATCTCTAAGATTACAGGTCCTATCCCTGTTTCTAAAATTTTTTTAAGCCCATAACCATTTTTATGGATGATATCCCAACGTGCTTCTTCAAAAAGAGTTAAATACATGGCATTATTGACATGACCAAATACATCTAAATAGCTTTCCTGTATGGTCACGGGGTAAATATAGGTTTTAGTACTCATAAAATATTCCTCTAAGGCTCTTAATTTTTAATGTATCATATAGCCCGGTAATTTAAAACTTTTTATTTTAATATTGTTTCATGTATAATGTTAAATTCATTTATTAAATTTATTAGGGATTAATGTTTAAAGGAATTTTATTTATATTAAGTGCCTGTTTGATATGGGGTCTTATATTTGTTATTCCCACTCTAATTGAAGGATTTTCCCCATTAGAAGTCGCTTTAGGAAGATACTTTTTCTATGGGATTCTTTCACTGATTCTTTTTCTAATTTTTTCCTACCGCAATCTATTAAATTATCCATTTAAAATATGGTTTCAAGCTTTTTTATTTGCGTTTGTAGTCAATATTGCTTATTACACCACCCTTGTATTCGCCATTCAGTACTCTAATGCGGCCCTCACCACATTAATTGCTGGGATTTCACCAGTCAGTATTGCCTTATATGGGAATTGGAAGAATAAAGAAGAGAGTTTTTCTAAACTCATTTTTCCCGCTCTCTTAATGATCTTGGGTCTATTTATTGTTAATTTAGATGCCTTCTTCGATGCACAAGTCTTTCAGTTCTCATTCTTGTTTATGTTGGGCGTCATAGGGGCCTTTTTCGCACTTGGAGCATGGACGTGGTTTGTGGAAGCCAATAGTCGTTTTTTAAGAAAACATCCCACTATAACCAATTATGATTGGTCAACTCTTATGGGTTTAGCGACTTTGACGTGGGTGATCATCATTGCTTGTTTATGGGTCATTTTTACCCAAGACACCGCACAATTTCAAAAATATTTTCATTTATCTTATTCATTGAAGATCTATCTCTTAGGCACAACTATCTTAGGGTTACTCTGTTCATGGGTAGGCTCTTATCTTTGGAACTCAGGTTGCAACCTACTTCCCTTATCATTAAGTGGACAACTGACTATTTTTGAAACCATTTTTGGACTTTTTTTTGTATACCTTATCGAACAAAGACTTCCCACTTACTGGGAAGGCTCAGGAATCACCTTGATGCTTCTGGCCATCATTTACAGTTTAAACTCTCTAGCCAAAGCTCCCTCACAGCCCTTACACACTTAGGGGTGATTACTCAGGTTCAAAAATAGCCTTATTCTATAAAATAAGCATTTGTCATTGGAGCCTGGTGAGTTGAGGCAGTTTTAAAAGGACTTGAGTCACTCGATTAATCCGATAGTCGTGCGCCACTCTATTTTGCAACAGAATAGGTTGATTAAGCAAAAGTGCAGTCAATTTCAATACATCGGGGTTAGGAATCCCTTTATCTTCACATAAAAGATCAAAGAAAAATATGGCCGTCGTAGAAGCGGCTCGGTCAATTGTATAATGACAGGTTAGGTTACAGGTATCCGGCTGAATTTGTGAAATTAAAGCACGAATGATGCGACTGTAGCAAATTTCAATAAAGTCCTGTCTTTCTTTTACAGTTAAATTTTTCTTTCCTTTAAACAGTTGGTTATAAAGATTTTTAACAAGAAGAGTACACTCATTTTTCCAAACGTTTTGATTTAAATGGGTGGGCCAACGATAACCATTTTTTCCCGAAAATAAACGTTCCAAAAAGGATTTAAAAAAAACACCCGCATCTTTTTGCTCGGAAAATTCTTTATTTTGGTAGTAAAAAGAGGAATCCTTATCTAACATAACATAATAAAAATTGTCACCCCAATCTGGATGCATCTCTAACTCTGCAAGCTTTTCAGTAAAGCAGCGGTTTTCGCCGTTTTTCCAATCATTTAAAAAACTTACATATAAATGTTTTTGTTTTTTTTGCGCCTGTAAACTTAGAAAGCAAATAAACTCTTCATTGATCACCACTTCATCTTTATGTTTCAGATACATCTTGGGACAAAGAGAACGTGCTGGCGCTGGCATTCTTATAAACTGAACCTCTTTTTCTCCAAAACGATGCCGATACAGAATGTAAGGGAAATTTCCTACAAAAAATGGATCTAAAAATTTATCTTTAATATAGCCATCAAACTCAGGATTTTCTAAAGTTTCCTTGTAATGATTTTGGATGAGTCGGGCCACTGTCTCAGGATGAGAATACCCCTTTGTGTCCAAATCGATGCCTAAACGCCGCTTAGCATCCTCTAATTGTTCTTTATTTAGATCCACCCCTAAGAAAAACCATTCGTAAGCTTTGATAGGAGCTTTACCCTCTCGTAAAGTAAATAAAAATTTTCGATAAAAGCCTCTAGGATTTGCAGGATCTGCTACGAGAGGATTAGAGTACAAAGGAGCTATGTCTTGATCAAATTGCTGCTGGTAGCTTTTGAATATTTCTGTATGGAATAAATTTTCTGACTGCTCATGAATCTCGCTAAAAAGAATTAAGGAGGGTAAAAAATAGATAAAGATAGAGAATAAAAAACAGTTAATTTTCATAAAACCTCTTAAAAAAGAAGTTTATAATAAAAAAATCAACTGTTTTTAATCAATTTAATAAAATCCATGGTAAGTTAAAATACCACCGAGAATCAAAGAGACTAAAAAAATCATCCAATACCCACTTCCTTCTAAAACTCCTCGACTGAGTTCTACTTGGGTACTAGGGAAAGCCAATCTAAATATCCCCGAAAAGAGACTCAAATATCCGATGACTGTAATCAATCCTCGCCAATCCCATGACCAGATGGGATGACCAATAGCTATAGCCAAGCCCACAATCAGATTGAGAATTCCAATCACTGCAATCATCCCTGGCGATCCAAGCATATCTCTAACACCCACTTTGAAGGAACTCTGAAAGAGCAGCATAATGGCTGCAGCAATTAACATATAAAGACCTAAAAGCTTAGCCAAAAATAATGATAATTCCATAGAATCCTCCCTGTAACAACTTAATTATACACCATTTATTTATTTGACGTTGAAAACCAACAAATGCATTTACCTTTAAAGACTTACATTAAAAACATTAAAAATCTGTACTTACACTCCCTCGATCATAGTAATAAGCTACATATAGTCCTGGGAAATGAATCTGCCGATTTAGATTCCATTGCCTCTTCCATTGCCTATGCCTATCTCTTGAAGTATCAAGCGCTTGAATTAGAGCCTCTCTATTTCCCTCTGATATCTACGACCCAAGAGGATTTAAGTCTTAGAAAAGATGTGATCTGGTTACTTGAACTTCTCCATATAGAAATAGAAGATCTTATATTTTTAGATGAGGTGCCCTTACAGCAATTAATCCTTAAAGGTTTAATCACAGTGTCCTTGGTTGATCATAATCTTTTAACACCTTCCCTAGAATTTTTAGCTCCTTCAGTGACAAGTATTATCGATCATCATAAGGACGAAGATGCCTCTTACCCAGCATTGATTGATAAGCAAATCGAAAGCGTGGGATCAACAGCTTCACTAATAGCGGAGAAGTGGTTTGAAAAAACCTCTATTCCAGCAGATGTTGCTACGCTACTTTTATCCACGATCCTTCTGGATACACACAATTTGCAATCAAAAGAGAAAACAACCCTTAAAGATCAACAAATGGTAGAGTTTCTAAAAACTGCAGTGGATCAGCCCTTGTGTCTTAAACGACTATACTTAGATCTTTTAAAAGCTAGGCAAGATATTTCTACCTTTACTCCCCTTCAAATCCTGTATAAAGATTTTAAAATCTATAAAAGTGTTCATCTAACTTACGGAATGGCTTCCTTATCAGATCAGATAAGTTGGTGGGTGGAGGATGAAGATTTCTTGCAACCCATCCTAAAACAGGTTTTGGAAAATAAAAAATTAAATTTTATTTTTTTACTCATGAATGATTCTCATTCACAAATAGGCCAACGAAAACTACTCCTATTTTGTTTAGAGGCCACTTTACTGAATCAAATAGATGAAAAACTGAAGAACAATTCCGCATTAAAAAAAATTCTTAAAGTTGAGCCATCACCCAAAAATTTACATTTCAAGTACTACAGCACAAACACCCATATATCGAGAAAACATCTTCAACCTCTCCTCCATGAAGCTATCTAAAAATCTGATTTGAGTGTCCGAAAATGGCCAGCTTATTATTCATCTAGACCCTATAATATGGATTGAATAAAGGATAAAATCATGACATTATTTCACGCATACATAGAAAGCCCCCTAGGAAAATTAAAAATTGTCTATCATGAACAAGCCTTGATCGCGCTTTTATGGCCGAATGACGATCCTAAAAGAGTTGCCCTAGGATCTTGCATCGAAAAGAGCCATCATCCTTTAATCCGCACAACAAAAATACAACTCATGGAATATTTTAATAAAAAAAGGAGCGTCTTTGACCTCCCTCTAGAATTAAGAGGAACCTCTTTTCAGAAAGAAGTTTGGAAAGCTCTGTTAGATCTTTCTTATGGGGAAACGAGTTCCTATCTAGACTTAGCTAAATCTATCGGTCGCCCCAAAGCTTTCCGAGCGGTAGGAACAGCCATAGGCAAAAATCCTTTATCGATTATTATACCCTGTCATCGGGTCATTGGGTCCAATGGAAGTCTAACAAGATTCGCTGGCGGCTTAGAGTCTAAAGCCTTTCTGATTTCTTTAGAAAAAGATATTTTTTCTCTAAAACAAGATTTGATGCCATCCCCTTAGATTTATACAGTAACAATAATTTTACCCATTTGTTGATTAGATTCTAAGTAGCGGTGAGCCTCTACGATTTGATCAAAAGCAAAAGTTTTGGCAATCAAAGGTTTTAACTGTCTAGCTTCTAAAGCATTTAAAATAAATTTTTTAGCTTTTTCAAATCGTACTGAATCCATTACGATTTCAAACAATACATACCCCCTCATAGAAAGTCCCTTTTTCATTGCTTGCGAAAAGGGAAACGGAGTAGGTTCCATACTGAGTGCTCCATATTGAAATAAGATTCCTCCTGAAGACATCGCTTTAGCCAGCTCTATGACAGTTTTCCCACCGACTGGGTCAAAAACGACTCGAGCTCCCACCCCTTTCGTAATCTCTAAAATTTTTTCTGAGACCTTTTCTTCTTCAGTGACAATGACATGTGTAGCACCAGCTTCAAAAAGAGCGGATTTTTTTTCTTGAGTACGAGTTAAAGCGATGGGAGTTGCCCCTACTAAATGGGCTAACTGAATAGCAGCTAATCCGACACTACTTGAAGCTGCCGGGATCACAAGGTAATCACCTGTTTTAAGTTGAGCTATATCAATGATAGCGCCATAGGCTGTTAAATACTGCATCCAAAGAGCTGCCGCCTCTTCAAAAGATAACCAAGAAGGGTGTTTTACAACATATTGTGCCGGTACATTAGCCACTTCCCCATAAATCCCGTACTTTCCAAGACCAAGCGGAGGAACAATACTTACCACATCCCCCACTGTAAAATTTGTCACGCTTGAATCTACCTTTTCAATAATGCCTGAGGCTTCGTAGCCTAATGTAGAAGGTAACTGAGGGTGTTCTAGGTATTTACCTGCTCTAAAAAGGGCTTCGGCTCGATTTAATCCTATCGCCTTTACACGTATTTGTACTTCTCCTTGACCTGGAGGAGCCATGTTGATCTCCTCAATTTTTAAGACTTCAGGGCCACCTAATTCATAAAAACGTACGATGCGAGCCATTTTCTATCCTTGTATTCGAGATGCTAAAATAGACTTCATTCTATTTTTTCTATAAATGATTGATCTTTTATCCAAAATCCAATTTTTCTCTATATTGCTTTTTTACAAAAAATTTTGAGACCACTTCCCTATAATTGTATTATTTAATAATAAATGCTATACACCCATTTAACGAAAAAAACAAAGATGATGATAAAAACTATTAAACAAAAAAAAACTTTTTTACATGCTTTGAAAATCCTCTTAGATCAAACTAAGATTTACCCAGAACTCACTATCCAACAAATTCTTGAGGTCTTGTCAGGAAAAGGCTATGCAGCCCTGTTGATTGTTTTAAGTTTTCCATTTTGTTTTCCAATTCAAATTCCTGGATTTTCTACTCCATTTGGATTACTCCTAGCTTTTTTAGGCCTTCGAATTGCTTTCGCAAAGAAACCTTGGTGGCCTCAATGGATATTAAATAAAAAAATTAAAAGTGAGTTTATTGCTAAGTTAGTACAAAAAACAATCAAGCTTGTGCTCTATATGCATAAGTTTGTTCATCCCCGCCTTCTCTTCTTAACGGAAAGCCCTTTTTTTCATCGGCTTAATGGTATTTTGGTCTTTATTTTAGCCATTTTTCTAGCTCTTCCTCTCCCCATCCCCATGACAAATCTATTAACAGCACTTCCTCTCTTATGCATGGGCTTGGGATTGATGGAAGAGGATGGGCTTTTCATTCTGCTTAGCTATATTTTAGGTTTTATAGGGATTAGTTTTTTTATTAGCTTATTTATTTTTGGCTACTCACATTTGCAAAATTATTTATACCCATGATTGTGAAGATGGCCATGGGTGTACAAAACGTAAAATTTGTATTGCAACCAAAACATTTTTTGATCATGTTGTAAATCTTACCGTTTAACACACAAGATTGAAGGAGAAAGATTATGCCCATTGAAAAAGTACTCTATCGTGCTCATGCTAAAGCTACAGGCGGACGTGAAGGTCGCGCTGTTTCTTCTGATGGTGTATTAGATGTTAAATTAACCACGCCTAAAGAACTTGGAGGAGCGGGGGAAAGAGGGACTAATCCAGAGCAACTATTCGCTGCGGGCTATTCGGCTTGCTTTTTAGGTGCGTTAAAATTTGTGGCCGGTCGCGAAAAAATACACTTACCTCAGGAACCTTCTATTGAAGGAACAGTCGGAATTGGTCCTCTTCCCACAGGTTTTGGAATCGAAGTAGAGTTAAAAATCTCGCTTCCTGGCCTAGAGAAAAAAGAAGCTGAAGATTTAGTACAAAAAGCCCATGTCGTTTGTCCTTACTCTAACGCTACTCGCAATAATATTAACGTAACGTTAACTGTTGTTTAATCTAAGAGAGTGTGTATAAATCAGATGCACGGATAAGAGCAGAAATAGAGTCTTCGACACTTTTCTGCTCTACACTCCATAAGAGAAGATTTTGGGTCTTAACCCCCATCAAGGCTAGAGAAAATAAATTCTTTTTCGCAAGAAATTTCACTTTCAGCGAAAGAAACCCAGACTTAAAAATCAGATGAATAATTAACTCCACCATCATCTTAAATCTCAAAATTTGATCTTAAACGGGAAAAGAAGCTTACAGTTCAAGATCAACGAGGACACCCAAATTCTAAAAGGAAATTCTATGTCTACATCCATGAAAGAAATGTGCCCTTCTTTTATCCAATTAGTTGAATCCGGTCTCTATGCAGAACTGTTAGAATCTCTAGATGGACAACTGATTAAACTTGAAAGCTGTTTTCCTCTCTCAGGGCGAACAATTATGAAAGATTACTATTTCTCTACTCAATCCACACGTATACAAGAGATAGCAGAAAAATCCCAAGCTCATCAAGATCAATGTCTAAAAGCCTCTGGTATTTCATTCCACGAGCTTTCTAAAGAGAATCAAGAGCTTTTTAATACAATGAAAAAAGTTTTATATTCGACATTCATCCAGGAACAAATGCTCTTGAAAACAGCAAAATCCCAACCACTCTATTCACTCTACCTTCCTAATGGAAAAGTGAACAATCAAGTTTGGCAGCAGCAACTGATGGATAGCTTCCCCCACGAAGACTTAAAAGACTTTTTTACATCTGCAGATGATTATGAGCTTATTAAATTAAATGCAAATGTCAAAGTGGCTATTGGCGCTAATGGAGGAAAGGGATCAATCGCTGAAAAAGCAATTTCTACATTAAAGATAAAAAAAAAAGAGATCCTAGAGGGGTATAAAAAAAGATCAAAAACATTTGTAAAAGTGGATTACTGCCAAAAAGAAGTGTTTACTCAATTTCCTCTCTCAGAACAACAAATTTTATACAAAAATATCTATGTAAAAGTCTATTCGCTCGTTCAATATGTAAGAGGCGATACCAAAAAGCTCTCGCAGTTTACACAATTTAAATATAGTCCCCAAAGCCCTCGGTTACCCTCAGATGATAACACCAGGATTTTTAAAATGATTGATAGCGTCCTTCATTCTCCCCCTGATTCATTCAAGCGGCAGGTGAAAAAAAATGACGCTCTTTCCCTTAATAACAATGCAGCAGACACCTTTAAACTATCTACCCCGACTATTACCGTTGAAATATCTACCCAAAAACACTCGTCCATAAAAAACTTGCAAGTCTCTTCGCCTGTGAGTTGCGAGCTACTTAAAAGTGTGATAGACGCTCCTCTTCTCAAACTCTCCAAAGCATTAGCAAAACTTAGCTTCCTTTTAAATGAGATTGGTGAAGATTTTTTTACTTCTCTATTGACGCCAACACTCCCTGAACTACAGTCTGAACGTGCAGATTTAAAACCTATCCAAGAGATGAGTCATCTAATCTTTAAGTATAAAAAAGTTTTTGAAGATATACACACAAACGCTATGAAAGAAATGAATTCCTTGAAATAAATATTCTTATTCTATAAACCATAGGTTATGAAAAAATTGATCACAGGAATTCATCACATCACCGCTCTAGCCTCGGATGCGCAAAAAAATTTTGATTTTTATGCAGGCATTCTTGGCTTACGACTGGTCAAAAAAACCATCAATTTTGATGCCCCTGACGTCTATCATTTGTATTATGGAAATGCTGAAGGATCGCCTGGGACTATCATGACTTTCTTTCCCTACCCTGATATTCCTCCTGGACGCAAAGGAAAAGGACAGCTAACGGTCACCTCGTTTTCGATACCCCAACACTCTTTAGATTACTGGACTAAACGTCTAGAGGCTTTTAATATTCCTTTTCAAGACCCTCAAAAAAGATTCGACGATGAATGGTTCATTTATTTTGAAGACTTTGATGGTCTAGGCCTTGAGCTCGTTGCAAACGATCTGGATAGCCGCAAGGGCTATGGTCAAGGAACCGTCCCTGAAGAGCAGGCGATTAAAGGATTTTATGGAATCACCCTTTCTGAAGAGTGTTACGAAAAAACTGCAGGCCTACTTATTGCTCAAATGGATCATCAACGCATGCATGAGAAGGGTAATCGCTTTCGTTACTCCTCCAGTGGTTTACCCGGCGATTTTGTGGACATCGTCTGTCAGCCAGATACATTAAAAGGAATTTCTGGTTTTGGCACCATCCACCATGTAGCTTTTGCCACCCCCCAAGATCAAACCCAATTGGAAGCACGCTCAAAGTTATTAAAAGCAGGTCTTAATATCACACCTGTTTTAGATCGAGAGTATTTCCACTCCATTTATTTTAGAGAACCGGGAGGAGTTTTATTTGAAATTGCTACAGCTTACCCAGGTTTTACGGTGGATGAACCCTTTCAGCAGTTAGGTGAATCTCTGAAACTCCCCCCCTGGGAAGAAAGTAACCGCTCAAAGATAGAAAAACATTTACAGCCCTTAGACAATGATTTAAAAAAATTCATTCTGTAGGCATCTGAGAGCTAAAATTTAGGCTATGGGATTATATGCATACAGAAGAAGTCGTCGAGCAAGGTGCTCCTCTTTCAAAAGCCACTAAAGCCCTCTTATTAATCCATGGTCGAGGCGCAAAAGCCAAAGACATATTGCCTCTAGCTCGCTTTTTTTGCGATCCTCACTTCTATATAGCTGCTCCTCAAGCGACTCATCAGAGTTGGTATCCCTACAGTTTTATGGCAGATGAAAAGCTCAATGCACCATGGACTGATTCAGCGATTGAAAGTGTAGAAAAATTGATAAGAAACACCGCTACCTATATTCCCCTTGAAAAGATTTATATCATGGGCTTTTCTCAAGGGGCCTGTCTAGCCTTAGAATCCACAGCACAGTTTGCCAACAGATATGGTGGAGTGGTCGCCTTTACAGGAGGACTGATCGGTAAGACAATTCAAAAAGAAAAATATCATGGCGATTTTGCTGGCACGCCCATTTTTATAGGGACAGATGATCAGGATTCCCATGTCCCCCTAGAAAGGACTCAGCAATCCTGCAAAATCCTAGAAGATTTAGGTGCAAAAGTGACCTTAAAGATCTATCCCGGCATGGGTCATACGATTTCTCAAGAAGAGATTCAATGGGTGCAAAGGCACATTTTCAAATACAAAACTGATGCATAGAAAAAAATATTGCATAGATTACTACATTTGTAGTATTTTTACTCGTCAGTTAAAAACACCTTTAAAAACTACTACCTAAAGAATTTGATGATGCTAGAAAATTGGATGGGACTTTATGCTTTTAATCTTCTAATTAATAGCATTCTTTCATTTTTTACTACCTTAGGGCTTACACAACTCGTCATTTTTATTTTTAAAATTCACCATCCAAGACTTAAGACTTTTTTGTGGATGTTACCCATTTTAAAGTTAGGCCTTGATCCCTTTTTATATAATTTTCAAGACTGGGCTATTTTACAATGGATAAATCCTTTAGAAGTAACAGAAGGCACAAGAATGTTTTCTTTAGGCCTTTCTTTTGCAGATGGGATCCCTTTTTCAACGATTCAACTTAGACTATTCGATCATCTAACATTTACGATGGCCGATCTTATCGCTTTGTCTCTGAATGCGTCTATTTTAAAGGGAATTCTTCTAGGAGTAGGGGCTATTTCTTGTCTTTCAGTGATTAGATATGCTTATAAAAACTTTCAAGCATCTGCTCATTTCAAAAAATGCGTGGCTCATGCCTCTATGCATCAGCGTCCTGTCTTTAATGCACGTCTTAACGATAAACTGATCAAAAATCGCGTAGAAATCCTTACCTCTAATCGGGAGATCATTCCTTGTGCGTGCGGAATATTCAAAAAGAAAATTTATTTCCCCTTAAATTTGGCAGATACCCTTTCACAAACACAATATGAAGCCATTTTAGGACATGAATTAGATCACTTAGTTTGGTATGATGGTTTATGGCGATTGATAGCTTATCTAGTCTGTCATGTATTCTGGTGGGTCCCTACACGCAGATGGATGAATCATTTAGAACAAATTCAAGAAATCGCTTGTGATGACTCAATCTTGGGTCTTGATATGCTAAGCTTAGATCTAGCCTCAGCCATTCTTGATTCATACAAACAAGCAAAACACGACTCGCCTTTAATGATCTCTCACTTACAGGGAAATCGTTTTTTATCAAAACGTTTTGGGCGAATGATGGAAGCTCCTTCAATGGAAAAGAAAAAGCTCTCTATATACAAAATATGCATGATTGGTGTTCTTTCCTTTGGTATTTTCTTTAGTCGTTTTTGGATATTTTAATTTTTTTAACCGCAAATACTACAGATATAGTAAAAGAGAGAAATCATGTTTAAATCGCTATTCAGGATGCTGTTAACAGCCCTGATGTTTGTTAATCCCATCTGGGGACAAGAAGACGTCCATTTTCATGAAGAAACTAGTGACGCCAACCTTTTGATAAACCTCACAACCTTAACACCTGAAAATCTAAAGGATTTTTTAGCTGAAAGAAATACTCCCTTTATTCTTGAATGTCCCGAAGGATCAATTATTCCCATCAATATCTATATAAAAGGGGATTTTTTGGACCAAGAATCCACAACAACCCTAAACTTAAAAATCAGAAAAACTTGTTACATTAAACATTTCCATTCTACTCTTATATTTAGCTTGGACAAAATTAATTGGAGAGATTTTCAAGAATTTTTCACAGGCTCTATAGGAGTGCTTCTGAATCACACACGAGACTGTGCAGAGTTGGGTCTTTCGTTAGAATTAAACCAAAGGGGTTAAAGCTTTGGGGGGTAATGCCCCCTCAAATCAAATTATCTAGTGGATACTAGCTGCCGAGCAGCCCTGAAAGGGTAATAAGCATCCACATGCCCACTCCATTCAAAATCAGAAAGGCGACTTATCCTAACCCAAGGCATATTTTCGCGTATACTTGTGTGGATAAACTGATTATTCCCTAGAAACAGGCCTACATGCATAATCTTTTCTCTAGATTTACCAAAAAAAATCAAGTCTCCGGCTTCAATGGTATTTAAAGGAATATCTTTAAAACGTGGATCTTGTATTTGTTCTTTAGAATCTCGAGGAAGTAGGATTCCCATCTGGTTATATAGCATTTGTACAAAGCCTGAACAATCATAACCAAAACTAGACCTTCCTCCCCAAATATAGGGAATGCCTAAGAATTTTTGACTGAAGTAAACAAGCTCTGCTTGAGATACTAGAGGAGGTTCTATTCCAGCATCGCCCTTTTGGATATATCCCTCACAGTTATCCGGTAAAACCACCTTATACCAACGAGGATCTTCCATATCTATTCTATTCAATTTAGAGCCATAAGGAAGAATTTTCATAGGACCATACTCGATGTCTTTTTCCTTGTAAATCGTGGCATTCAGACGAGAGGTCATTATTTGATGAGAGTATACATCCTGCCTAGAAACAATTCCATCATTAAAAACCCATCCTGAGTAGCCTTCAGAGGTTTTAATTAAAGACCATGCGTTTTTTTTCTCACAGATTGTAACTTCTTCGGCAAATAAGGCTTGGGAAACGATTTTTGAAGCATGACTTGGATGTTCTCTCATATTGACAAGGGGTTCATTCACATAGTGTAAATTAGCGACTAGATAAGTCTGAGAGGTTGAACCTAAAGCAACCATTTCTATCCTCTTAATTTTAAGTTTGAGTGTTTAGTCCCAAGATAATGCAAAACAGCTCACATCTTAAGTTATTCATAAATAGCCGTAAACTAAGACTGCAAAAGAAATAATTTTCAATTAATGTAAATTGCATTTTGCCTAAGCAAAACAATCACATCCCAATGACCAGGGATTGAAGGGTTTTTCATGGTAAGTATGACCGAGAATGAGGTCAAATGATTGTTTGTTTATTGAATGACAGGAACAGGAAGAAGGTTTATTCATGTGTTCATATCCCTGATAAAATTTTACAGGTGACCAACTAGGGCTTACCGGTAAATTTCTATTCGGATCTAATTTGTTATACTCCTGAGCGCCATACACGACCCTGCCGCCTAAAAGAGTGAGAACAGACGTGATATTTTTAATTTCCTCCAAAGGTACACTAAAATAATCCTCGGAAAGAACTGCTAGATCCGCAAACATCCCGGGTGAGAGAGAGCCCTTCCTTTTTTCTTCACGCGAAAATTTTGCACTCCCTTCCGTGTAAAGCCGGAGAGCTTCTATACGTTCTAACTGATTTTCTTTACCGTATAAAGGGGTTCCTCCTACAGTTCGACCACTTACCAACCAATAGAGAGAAACCCAGGGATTATAACTAGCGACCCGCGTGGCATCAGTTCCCGCGGCTACAGGGATGTCTAAATCGAGCATCTTACGAATGGGAGGACTTCTTTTGGCAGCCTCTTGACCATAACGCTGTATAAAGTATTCTCCCTGAAAAGCCATGCGATGTTGAATGGCAATTCCTCCTCCCAATTTTTTAATTCTCTCTAGATTGATATCTGATACTGTTTCCGCATGATCGAAAAACCACCGCAAATCTCCAAAGGGAATTTCCTGATCAATTTCTTCAAAGACATGCAAAGCCCTGCTAATCGTTTCATTATAAGTGGCATGAAGACGAAAGGGCCAACGATTTTCCACAAGTAAACGTACTACCTTTTTTAGATCACCTTCCATATTTTCAGGTAAATCTGGACGAGGATATAAAAAATCCTCAAAATCTGCAGCAGAGAACACTAACATTTCGCCCGCCCCATTATGACGGTACATGGCATCCCCTGTATAAGGGATAGAGCTTTGAATCCACTTTTGGAAATCGGCAAATTCTCCTCCCGAATTCTGCGTAAACAGATTATAGGCTATACGAAGAGTCAGCTGATCATTTTTGTGTAGAGTTTCAATCACCTGATAATCGTTGGGATAGTTTTGAAATCCACCACCGGCATCTATACAGCTGGTTAATCCAAGACGATTTAGTTCCCTTGTAAAATGCCTCGTAGAGTTTAATTGATCCTCAAACGATAGCTTTGGACCTTTAGCTAGTGTGGCATATAAGATGAGGGCATTGGGCTCTGCGATCAGCATTCCTGTAGGATTCCCATTTTTATCCCTTTCAATACGGCCACCTACAGGATCTGGAGTTGTTTTTGTGTAGCCTACAGCCTTTAGAGCAGCTGCATTTAATAAAGCTCTATCATAAAGATGAAGAATAAAAACTGGAGTGTCAGGAGCTATCTCGTTAATTTCTTGAAGAGTTGGAAGCCTCTTTTCCATAAATTGAAACTCTGACCAGCCCCCTATCACACGCACCCACTGTGGAGGAGGGGTACGCAGCACTTGAGCTTTTAATCTATCCAAAGCTATTGCTAGGGACGGAATTCCATCCCAACGCAATTCCATATTATAATTCAATCCCCCTCTGATCAAGTGGAGGTGAGAATCATTTAATCCTGGGATGACCCGCTTTTGCTTCAAATCTATACATTTTGTTCCCGAATTAGCAAAAGACATCATTTGCTCATCCGAACCCAAGGAGGCAACTAATCCCTCTTTAATCCCCATAGCACTTACTTCGGGTTGAGAGGAATCTAAAGTCGTAATTTTTCCATTAAATAAAATTAAATCAAAAAATGGCTTTTGCATAAGGGATTTTATTTAATTCCAGCTTCTGATGCATGCTCCCCTAAAGCCCACTTTGAAAAACGCACTTGAATCCCGTAGGGAGAATCTGCTTTTAAAATATCCATCACACCCTCATATGTCTCCCCTCTTGCCCAATCTTGCTGGAGTTCAAATAAAAACTGTAACGATGTAATAGGTACAGCACCGGCTTGAATCATACGCTGCATGCTGCGTTCATGAGCTTCTTCGGAAACATCCCCACACGCATCTGCGGGTATATAGACCTCATAACCAGCTTTCAACAAATCCATCGTAGGAAATAGTACACAAGCTTCAGTCCAAAGACCTGCTACAACGATTTTTTTACGTTTAGTAGCCTCAATCGCTTGGCGAAAATCTTTGTTCAACCAGGCATTGATGGAGGTGCGATCAATGATGTTTTGCCCTGGAAAAATGGAAGTAATTTCTGGAGCTAAATCACCACTAAAACTATCTTTTGCCACTGTAGATAAGATGGTGGGAATCTTAAATAATTTCGCTGCTTTAGCAAGCACCGTTGTATTATGCATGATCAACAGTCGATCGTGGCTTTGCACTCCAAAATACATGGCAGGTTGGTAATCGATTAATGCTAAGGCTACATTTTGGGGAGACAGAAGCTCTGTATAAGATTGAGTCATTTTGACCTCATAATTGGTGGTTGTTTATTAAACTCACCATGATCAATAAATTCACGCTTGTCAATTTATATTTTTAATCAAACAACCATCTTATTGAAATTCAATAGAATGTTTGTTTTCACAGACGGATTTAATCAATGAGTACTCCAACATAGCGAAAATTAGACTAAATAGCCTCGGACTGAGACAAAAGGTGCGTAGAGGGCGTTAACAAAAAATGAATAGTAGGAGATTGAGATTTGAGTTAACCATGCTGCTTAGATCAATCAATCTATATGCATGTTATCTCTTAATAATTTGAGGGACATTCGTCTTATGAATCTGACGATCTCACAATGATCTTAAAGGATATTTCTATTATTCATTAAATCCACGTTAAGTTTATGAACTGTAAAATGGATCAAAATCATTCTGTTGTTGGTAAAGTCTGCAACAGAATGATTGATAATGCATTTAGAATAATGAAAAAGGATTCATAGAAAAAATATGTGAAGTCACTAGCCGAGATAAAGATTCAGCGACTATTTTAACATGGGGTTTAAATTTAGCTTTTCCTTGTAGAACGTTTGAAAAGCCTTGTGAAAGACCTCTAAATCCATTTGTTAAACTATTAAATCCTGTGTCTAAGTTTGCATCTAAATCCTGAATTCCTTTAGTCATGTCTTCCATTCCTTTATAAAGAGTAGGCTCTATGCGTTTCCCACAATATTTCAAAAATTTCCATTCTAAACTGTAGATGGACTTTTTAAATTGGGTATCCTCTTTCATTTTTGAATTTAGTTCTGAAAACTCCATTTTTTGAATATATTTTGCCACACGGGTTAAATGGGCCGAACCAAAACCCAAATGCATCCAAAATCTTCCCCACCAATTTTTTGATACAGCGGCTAAATGCTGATTTGTGCCCTTCCCCACCACCTCTAAATAGACTTTTCTGTTTGTATTAAACGATGTAAGCGCCTGAATATCTTGTGTTTTTAACATAAAACAAACCTTTATGAATTAATTTTTTAATATATAAAAAAAATAAATCTAACATTTTTTTTAATTTTTTATCTATAAAATAAAAAAAATTTATTTAAAAAAAATTAATTAACAAAGCGATTTTTTTACTAAAAATAAAATCTATCATCAAATTTATCTAATCTTTATAGGCCTTGTTGCATGGTATCTAAAGTGAAATCATTAAAATTAATGAATCAATAAATCTAAGAAACAAATTTTAAGATGGCTGTATTGTAGTAGAATCTATTAATTGAAATCTTGCTCTTCTATCTCCATCCACGAAAATATCCCCCAAAAATAAACTTAAGGGACGCACCCAAACCTCTTGATCCCCATATAATGCTTGATACACAACAAACTCCTCAAGCGTTTCACTATGCCTACAAACGGCAACTATTTGATAGAGAAGACCTTTATAATGTTGATAAACACTTCCCACCGTAACAGATTTAGCCTTAGAAGAAAAATTGGGTAATTTTTTTTGCTGCATCGCTTTAATTCACTTTTACATCAAATCTAAATATAGGATTTACACTAAATTAATAAAGCTCGTTTATAATAGTTCTTTTAATATAAATAAATTAAATGATGATTATCCCTTCTCTTACATTCAGTCCCATAAAATTTCAAAATCCCAAAATACCATCACTTACCGATCAACAAATGAAAATAGCAAGGCTTAAACCTGTGGGTTTTTCTCGTTCGGAAAAAACTATAAATGCCCTGAAGATTACTTTTAAAGTTATTTTTGCCCCTTTTACTCTGATTGGATATATCTTTTATAAATGCATTTCAAAATTTACCTCCTCTAGAGGAATATGTCCGCCTTCACATGCACGTTTAAGTCATCCAGAATTAATGAAAGCTCTCAAAGAATTAAATGGTGAGGAAATTCGTTTTGGTTTTCATCAAGGATCCATCCTAGAAGGGATGTTTTTTAATCCCGTGGTTCCGATTACAAAATCAAAAACTGTGCTGATTTGTGCAGGGAGTGGTGCACCTTATGAATTTTGCGTCATTCCTATGGTTAAAGAATTCCTTTCCATGGGTCACCGTGTGATGGTTTTTAATTATGAGGGGGTTGGAAAAAGCGAAGGTAACCGCTCTGAAAATGGTGTGTATAGAAGTACGGAAGCTGCCTACCAATACTTAAAGCAAGTCAAAGAATTTAAAGATGAAGAAATTGTTGCTTGGGGATATTCTCTAGGGAGTGGAGCAGTTTCACATCTTGCACAAAAGCACAAAATGGATGTAGTCCTCGATCGAGGTTTTTCTACCATGAGTGAAGTGGCTGCACAAATGGCTCCTAAAGGTTTAAAAACAATCGCTCGTCTACTTTTTTTTATTGGATCTCACTTTAATAACTTAAAAAAATTAAAAAAAGCCAAAGGTAGAATCTTGATTGCTCAAGGAACACAGGATTGGATGATGCAGGAACATTTGCACGGAAAAAAATTGCACGATACCCTTCCTCATGCAATTTTTAAAAGAGTAAACTCTTCTCATGAGCATGGCCATAAAATTTGGTTTAGCAAAGGTTATGACAAAGAATTTATCAGACAATTTTTGACCTCTCAACCTTGAGTAATAAGGGTGCCAAAATCCGGACTTCAAGATACTGGTGAGATAATTTTTCATTCAAAAGAATTTTCTTACTGATCTCCCCCCTCTTTGATCTTGCTCTTAATAATAAGCTAGTTTTGAAAGGGTTGACTTAAAAAAATACGCCTCTCTTATTTTATCTTTTAACACCCTTTAAAATTTTATAGAAAATTTAATTATATCTATTTTAGGGTGAAATAAGCTCTATGAATAGGGATATTCATCGATTATCTCGAAATTCAATCCCGCAGAAGACAATTTTTAATCTAATAAAGCAGGAACTGTATGACTCACAAAAAAAAGAAAAGAGATCCAGACGACCCAAAACCTCTAAACTTCGACAGAGATGAAGAAAAAGGACCTAGCGATCACTTAAAACAACCTTTTCTTACCCCTGAGGATTTGAGAGGCGATAATGAAGATGATCAATATTACGAAAAAGAGGAGGCTATCAGTCCTGAGGAAGTTAAGGAGAGAAAGGAAGAAGACGATTTTTAATTTTTATCATGGGATCATTACATGAAACTCAAAATTGGAGTCATGGGCTCAGCCTCAGGAAAAATACTAAAAGCTCATAAACAATTGGCTTATGAATTGGGCTGTGCGATAGCAGAAAGCGACTGCATCACTATTACAGGGGCATGTCCTGGCTTACCATTAGAAGCAGCTAGAGGAGCCAGTCAGAAGGGCGGATGGGTCGTTGGAATTTCTCCTGCACTCAGTGAAAAAGAACATATCGAAAAATATCAATCGCCCACAGCTTACCATGACGTCCTGATTTTTACGGGAAGTGGACTGATGGGAAGGGAAGTCGTTAATATTCGTAGCTCGGATATCGTGATTATTTTAGGAGGTCATTCTGGGACCCTGGGGGAATTTGCGATTGCTTATGACGAGGGGCATCTGATTGGCGTTCTTCTGAACACTGGAGGGATCGCCGCACAGCTTAAAGATATTGTAAAATTTATAGATAAGAAGGCAGGAGCGAAAGTTCTCTATGAATCTAACCCTCGGCTCCTTCTCAAAAATCTGATCGATGATTATCTTCGTTCACACGACAAGCATCCGAATATTCATTCTTAAGTTTATTAGATTTTGTACGGATTAGGATATTTTATTACTGTATTGTCCGCTTGGGTGATGAGATAATAGTCTGCTTTAAAAAATTCTCCTTGATAGAAATTCCCTTTAAATAAATATCTTAAGGCTTCATCTAAATTATCAAAATAGTGATAGGTGTCCCATGTACCGTTTTCATGACATTTAAATTGCCCATTCTCCACTTCAAGTTGATGCCCAATCCACCCGCTGTCACCACACGCCAAGGGACAAGAGTAGAAAACAACTCCATCATCGCAGTAGGTATCCCGTTTCATTCCGAGAGACCACTTATCTACGTCTTTACACCAAACATCACGATTCACATTCAGCAGTTGATCGATGTTGTTTGGTGTAATGCTTTTAAAAAAATTGTGAACAGGATCCGCTTTCTCTTCAGTTTTAAAAATACTGTTTGTTAAATGAGCAAATCGCTGCTTTAACTCATGGGACGGATTAGCACACTTCACTTTAAAATAATTTTTTACAGCACACACCGCATGACAAATTCCTAATGTGAAGATCCCGCACGCAATGGAGGCCACTAGGGCTTTAGATTTATCCTTTTTTGTTTCCGCTTCCATCGGATGAAAAATAAGGCGTGAGAAGAAACTTTGAACAGTTAATTTCATAAATCCTTTAAATATATTATTTTATAATATTATAACATTAAAAGGATATATTTACATATTAAAATGTTACGCTAGTCATACCGAAAATTCCCACACTAAGGTATTTTTTCTTTATTCTGTAAAGCCTAAAACTTATAGTTTGCATCTATGTTATATTTCCATGTCCGAAAATGGCTAGTGATATTTTCAACATAGAGTTATAATAATGAAATGAATAAAGATTTAGATATCTATTACAAAGCCTATGCTGCAAGAGATGCGCGTTTCGATGGGGTATTTTACATTGGAGTAACATCCACTGGAATATACTGTAGGCCTATATGTAAAGCAAAAATGCCCAAAAGAGAAAACTGCCGCTTTTTTAAAAGTCCTGAAGCAGCAGAGAAAGAATTCTTTCGGCCCTGTTTACGTTGCCGTCCTGAACGTGCTCCAAGAAATCCTCATGCAGATCACGTTCATCGTATAGCCAATTGGATTATAGAGGAAGAATACTTAGATGAAAAAACATGTCTAGAAGAAGTCGCACAAGAGTTTGGATTAAGCTCAAGGCAAATGCGCAGAATCATTCAAACAGAGTTCGGTCTACCACCTATCGCTTTGTTATTGACTCGTCGTTTATGGCTGGCCAGACAACTATTAACTGAAACCCATTTATCCATCATTGAAATCGCATTTGCAAGTGGTTTTTCCAGTCTGCGTCGCTTTAATGACGCCTTTAAAAAACATTATAAGATGCCACCTAGCTATATAAGAAAACCCCAAATTCATCAAACTCTATCTTCAGAAAAAATTACTTTACACTTACATTATCGTCCTCCCTTTAATTGGGTAACTCTTTTAAACTTCCTCCAAAATCGCATGATTGAAGGTGTTGAGTCTATAGAGGAAGGTCATTACTCTCGTACAGTTCAAATTAGTAAACATAAAGGCTGGATCCGAGTCTCTAATGTCCAAGAAAATCATGCACTTAAGGTAGAAATATCCTTATCGTTAACTCCTGTTTTAGCTATTCTGTTAACAAGAATTCGGCATCTATTCGATTTGAATGCGCGTCCTGATCTAATTACAGCTCATCTAAGTCAAGATCCCCTATTAGCAGCAGATGTTTTAAAAAATCCTGGATTACGTGTTCCCGGGGCTTTTGATGGTTTTGAAATATCTTTAAGGGCGATCTTAGGACAACAAATTACTGTTAAGGCTGCAACGACTTTAGCAAGTCGGCTTGTTAAAACATTTGGAGAGACAATTGAGACGCCTTTTCCTCAACTTCACTATTTATTTCCTACCGCACAGTCTATAATATCAGTCCCCACAGAAAAAATTGCAGCTTTAGGAATCATCCGTAGTCGCGCTCAAAGCATCCTTGCATTAGCCGATGAAATTTCATCACAACGACTGCAACTGAATGGCCATGCAGATCCAGAAAAGACAATAAATCAGCTCATTTCAATTCCCGGTATTGGCAAATGGACCGCTCATTATATAGCTATGCGCGCGCTCCGCTGGCCAGATGCTTTTCCTAAGGAGGATACTGTCTTACGCAAAAGATTAGGCGGAGTGAGTGCTAAGCAAGCAGACATGCTCTCTCAGGCCTGGCGTCCATGGCGTTCTTATGCGACGCTGTACCTATGGTCAAAAACATCTACCTAACGTCTAAATCGAATTGAATCCAATTTTTACGCCAAAGCATTTCATTAATCTTGATTTAGCTTGAGGCCTATTTGTGCATCCATAAACAAAAATATTGAAATCATGTAAATTTTAGCTTAGATTTTAATTTTATGAATTGTTCAATTTCAGGCTTTTATATCAAAGATCTCAAAATTTAAGGATGGAGTGAGTGATGCTGAATTTATTCCCTGCATATAGAAATATTTTTCTTCTTTTTATCCTGTTATGCCTCCCTTTTTGTATATATAGTGATGATTCATCTCATGTAAAAACTTGCAAAAAAGATAAAAAACTGTCTTATTATTTATATATAGATGATTTTATAAATAGCTTTATTGAAATACCTACCTCTAATGTATCAAGCAGTAGTTCCACAGTATCCTCAAGATATCTGGCGGGAAGAGCTCCTCTATACAACAAGCAAAATGAAAAAGTGGGGACATGCTCTGCTTCGTTTTTATGTATGCAAAATGCAGATGGCATTTATACTGACATCTCCAATTATTTATCAGTTGATAATGGGCTTATCATCTCATGGTTCACACCTACAAGATTAATTAATCTTGAATTAGATAGTATCGTCCATTCGATGATTACCCAGTGTATTGTTAAGGCTTCTACTAAGATTGGTTTTAATCCATTTTATGGCAAAACATTTAATATGGTTGTTTCATCTGATGACCAAAAAATCTATTTTAAATTGTATAAAATATAGAAAAACAGAATAAGTCTTGGGTTTTCTGCACAAATTTTAGATTCTATTAGTCCAAAATCCTTGTGCAGAAAAACCTAAGAGGGTTAATTAAGTCAACAAATCACAAGACTCGATTTCCTCAAAAATTCCGGAAGAGGGTTGTTTTCGCTAAATCAATGACTTCGCTTCCTCGACCATCTAGTACAGCCTTTGCCATCCAAAGATTAAATCCATACACATCTTGAAGTGTTATTTTGGGTGGCATCGATAATTCAAGACGATTCACAACAACATCTATGATTGCAGGTCCTGGATGGTCAAAAGCATTTTTTATGCCCTCTTCCAGATCTTCGGGGTTTTCCACGCGTACGCCAAAGACCCCCACCGCTTCTGCCATTTTTGCGAAATTCGGGTTATCGAGCTGAGTAGCAAATTCTAATATTCCTGCAGCCTTCATTTCAAGTTCTACAAAACCATACGCCCCATTATTGAAAATCACGATTTTTACTGGGACTTTTAATTGACGCAGCGTCAGTAACTCTCCCATTAGCATAGAAAATCCCCCGTCTCCGGAAAAAGCTATCACTTGCCTGCCTGGAAAGGCTATCTGCGCTCCCAGAGCCTGAGGAACAGCATTCGCCATAGAACCATGATTAAAAGAACCCAAAAGACGTCTTTTACCATTCATTTTTAAATAGCGCGCAGCCCAAATAGTAGGCGTCCCTACATCACAGGTAAAAATTGCGTCTGTATTTGCCAATTCGTTTACCACTTTGGCTACATACTGAGGATGAATGGGTTTTTTACCTGGATACCCTACAGCAAGATCATCGATCCCCTTCCTAGCGGACTGGTAATTTTCTAGAGAGGTCTGAAGGAATGACTGATCATTTTTTATCTCAAGTTTTGGATTCAAAGCATTTAAAGTCGTCTGAACATCCCCTACTAGCCCGTAGTCGACAGGGGCTCTTCGCCCTATGTTTTCGGGCCGACTATCAATTTGGATGATTTTGGCGTCTTGTGGATAAAATTGTCTATAGGGGAAATCTGTGCCCACCAATAAAAGAACATCACAGTTCATCATCGCTTGATACCCAGAGGAAAAACCCAAAAGTCCTGTCATCCCAACATCAAAAGGATTGTCATATTCAATAAATTCTTTCCCCCTCAGGGTGTGAATGATAGGCGCTTTCAACTTTTCAGCAGTTTTCAATAAAACTTCATGGGATCCAGCACAGCCTGCACCGCCAAAGATTGCGACTTTATTTGCTTGATTTAAGATTTGGGCGACTTCTTCTAGATTTTTATCTGCAGGGCAGGTGAAAGAATGACTTCTATGGATTGGTAATTTAGTCTTACTTTCTAAAGCGGGCATTAAAGCAATATCCCCTGATATAATAATCATCGAGACAGTAGAAAGGGAGGTGGCTGTCTGTATTGCAGTTTCCAGAACATGCGGCAACTGCTCTGGGCTGGTTACTCGTTCACAGAAAGTTGTACATTCTTGATATAGATGCTCTGGATGTGTCTCTTGAAAGTAGCGAGTTCCTATTTCTGCAGTGGGGATATGCGCTGCAATAGCTAGTACTGGGACACGATTGCGAAAACAATCATAAAGACCGTTGATTAGATGTAAGTTTCCCGGACCACAACTGCCCGCACACACGACTAAGGAATTTGTTACATGGGCTTCAGCACCAGCTGCAAAAGCTGCAGTTTCTTCATGCCTAACAGGGATCCATTCAATCTCTTTATTTTGACGTATACAATCAGTAAAACCATTAAGAGAATCTCCACATACCCCGTAGATTCTCTTCACTCCCGCTCTAATCAGTCGCTCGATAATAGCCTCAGCAATTGTTGGCATGATAGTTCCCCCCGTCTTTAAAATTCGCATCCTAATTAAAAATTTTTAATATTGTCAATAAATCAATAATTACAATTTTACTATTCATTCGCTTCTAAACCATTCTTGAACACTTATAATCAAAAAAAAATCATAATAATTTAAATTTTTATATACATAAATTATTTTAAAGTAGAAGGTAATCTTAAAGGGAATCAAAATTTTGGGAGGTTGCTATGAAGAAATTTGTTTTAATGACTATGCTTTCTTTATCTTTAATAGGTTGCGACCAGCAAAGTAAACCAAACAATCCACCTCAGAATGGACAGGACTATGACAATACGGGTATCAATGTGCGTGATAGAGATTCAAACACAAAAACCCCGTTAAATCAATCAGAGAGCGACGCTGACCGAAAAATTACACAAAAAATTCGTCAGGCGATTATGGCTGATGATACATTATCGACGAATGCAAAAAACATCAAAATCATCACAATCAACGGTGTAGTTACACTTCGTGGTCCTGTCGCTAACTCCCAAGAAAAAGATGCCATTGCAAGAAAGGTGACTGCTATCCCTGGGATAATAAAAGTAGACAATCAACTAGATGTGACGCGCAATAATTATTAACAAAGTAGGAGGTTTTTATGACAAAAGCTGTTTTTGGACTAGCCCAAAACGAAGAACAAGCTCGTCGTATTGTAGATCGTTTATTATCTTCAGGATTTTCTAGCGAAGATATCTCTATTCTTTATCCTGATAGAAATAAAGACAAAATAAGAACCAATGAAAGGGGCGAAGTAGAGTATGAAGATTCCCAAAGAAAAAAGGGTAATCTCACCACAGAAAAGCATTCAAAAGCTCCTGAAGGTGGAGTCGCGGGCGCAGCTACTGGAGGAATTCTGGGAGGTTCTCTGGGCTTATTAGCTGGCATTGGCGCATTAGCAATCCCAGGCCTTGGAGCCTTTATTGCCGCTGGTCCCATCATGGCTGCTTTAAGTGGTTCAGCTGTAGGTGGCGGCGTAGGTCTTTTAGTTGGTGCTTTAATTGGATCTGGTATTCCAGAGTACGAAGCAAAAAAATATGAAGCAGGTCTGAAAGAAGGCCATATATTGATCAGCATTCATGCAGATAATGATGATGAGATCCATAAGGCTAATGAAATTCTGAAGAAAGAGGGAGCTAAGGATATTTCTTCGACAAGCGAAGCAAGAAGCAGACACTAAACACTTTTTCGTTCAGGAATACTTTAGTGTTCCTGAACGAATAGAAAGACCAAGAACTCATCAATTAATCAAGAGTCAACCTAGGAAGGTTTTTATGGCGAAAGATCTAAAAGATCTACTAATAGATGAATTGCAAGATATCTTAAGTGCAGAAGAGCAAATTGTAGAGGCTTTACCTGCAATGGTCACAGCCGCGGAATCCCCAGATCTAAAGAAAGCTTTCCAACTGCACTTAAAAGAAACTAAAGGACAAATTCAACGCCTTAAGAAAATCTTTAAACTCTTAAAAATCGAGCAAAAAGAAAAGTTTTGCAAGGCCACTAAAGGGCTAATTCAAGAATGTAAAGAAGTTTTAAAAGATTTTAAAACTAAATCTCTCACTCGAGATGCAGCATTAATCTCAAAATCACAAAGAATAGAGCATTATGAAATCTCTGCATATGGCACGATGCATACATTTGCAAAAGAACTGGCGCTAGACGCTGTTGCAGATTTACTAAGAGAAACATTAAGTGAAGAAGAAAGCGCTGATAAAAAATTAACACATATCGCTGCAGGAGGGGTATTTAAATCGGGAATCAATCAAAAAGCGATCCTCCCTTCAAGTCCATCCAAAGATCTAAAAAAACCAGTTAGACCCAAAAGCTCTGCGACGAAAAAAAAACCTTTATTGACAAAGAAGTAGATGACTTTAAATAAATAGACTTCAGATCATACCCCTCTACGGAGGGACTAATCTATTCATTACAACGCCTACCCTAAAAAATCAAATTTTTATTTAAGAAATTGCAAACTTTTCATTTGTAATATCTCTTCCTTTCCGGTTGAATCATCAAAAAAGCACGCGATCCTATGTTTTTTGAAAATTTAAACCTCAAAATATCAGCACCTTATCACCTTCTTCACGAGCCTCTTTTGATATCGATGAGGAATGTTTAGTGTATGGTGCAGCTCTTCTTTCCCAGCTTGTTTTGCTTCGTGCATAGTTTTTAAAACAGACGACAGATCAAATTTTGTTTTAGGATATATGCGCATGCATGTCAATATGCTATATTTTTGACATAAATGCTACGTATGTAGTAATTTAACATCTCAACAGGAGCTCAGAGCATGTCCAAACGAAATTTTGGGGAACTAGAATCAGAAATTTTACAGGCATTTAAATCCAATCAAAGAATGACCGTCAAAGAGATTTATCGCATCCTTGGTGAGGATAAAAATAAGTATAATACGATTATGACTGTCATGTTGCGCCTTTCTCAAAAAAAAATATTGAATCGTGAAAGAGTAGGGCTACAATATGAATATTGGCTCTCGGATCCAACATCTAAAGTCCCCTCTTTTTTCGAGCAAATCAAAAAGAAATTTTTTGGCCTAAAGACAAGCCAAATGGTCAGCTATTTAATTGATTCTGCAGATGATATTTCAGAAGAAGATCTAGAAGAAATGGAAAAAATGCTTGAAAGGGCTAGAACAAACAAAAAAACAGTCAAACCATCCTGCTAACGCTTTAGCTAGCTTGTATGCCTAGCCTTCCATGTGAGGATCTATTTTTTCTTCCTTTAGACCAAGTTTTTTTGCCTCATCGTCTCCATGAATTTATTTGAAAGAAACAAAGCGTAAAATTTAATTTTTTCTTCTCTTTTTCATTTAGTTATTTACGTAGATTTGAAAAAAATAGATCGATATTTTGATCCATTCGTACTAGGATAAAAAAAATGTGCAATTAAGGAAATTTCGAGGAAAAAAAACGAAAGGACCTTAGACCAAAAAAAGCAATCAAGCGTGATGTAAGTAGAAAAAGGCAAGAAGGTTCACAATGCCCGAAGATCTTAAAATTATTTGGATTTTAGCTATTGGTTTAAGCGTTGCCTGTGGCGCGGGATATCTTGCCCAACGCTTAAAGCTTTCTCCTATTTTAGGGTATCTACTCGCAGGCTACCTAATTGGTCCGAATTCACCTGGTTTTATTGCGGATCAATCCATCTCTGACCAACT
The DNA here is from genome assembly GCA_001897225.1 of Chlamydiales bacterium 38-26. GTDB lineage: Bacteria > Chlamydiota > Chlamydiia > Chlamydiales > Parachlamydiaceae > Neochlamydia. Next base: position 49,177 of record MKSK01000005.1, on the reverse strand, counting down.
CGCTAATATTGGCGTCACATTACTGATGTTCGCAGTGGGACTTAACTTTAACTGGAAAGACATCAATGCTGTCAAAAAAATTGTGGTTCCCGGCGCTGTCACCCTATCCCTCTTATCGATTTTAGCTGGCATTTTTTTAAGTGTGTTTCTAGGAGAAACAGTCACAGCTGGTTTTGTGGTGGGTGTGGCTATCTGTGTTTCGAGTACAGTGGTTATTGTTCGGGTTCTCACAGACCAGCATTTATTACACTCCAAACAAGGACATCTTGTGGTGGGCTGGACCATTATTGAAGACTTGGTTTCCGTCTTTGGGCTCATCCTTTTACCCTCGCTTGTTTACTCCAGCGCGTCGGACTCGAGCCCTTTTCTATCGATTACATACTCTATCTTAATTGTACTTCTAAAAATTTCTTTATTGGGATTAATTGTCTATTTCATTGGAGAACGTTTAATAGAAAAGATTCTAAAAATCATCGCAAGAACGCGATCCCATGAACTCTTTACTCTTGCTATTCTAGCTTGCGTTTTTTTAATTGCCGTAGGGAGTTCTTATTTTTTTGGCATATCCTTAGCCTTAGGGGCGTTTATCGCGGGTACGGTTGTGGGAAAGACAGAATTAAGCCATCAAGCAGCAGCAAACGCTCTGCCTATGAGAGATGCTTTTGCAGTCATTTTCTTTCTCTCTGTAGGCATGTTATTCAACCCTATCGCTGTTCAAAATAACCTTCCCTTATTTCTTGGCATTTTGGTTATTTTACTAGTATTTAGACCTCTTATGGCATTTTTTATTCTTAAAATCTCCAAGTATCCTTCCTATGTAGGTTTTACCGTGGCCTTAGCTATCAGTCAAATAGGTGAATATTCATTTATTTTGGCAGAAGAAGGGAGTCGCTTAAAGATCTTGCCCGACAACGCCTACGATATTATTGTTGCATGTGCTCTAATTAGCATTGCTTTAAATCCTATACTATTCCAAATATTCAAATCACAAACTCATCCAAAAAAACATAATATCACAAAAGATGACAGTGACATCTCTCTCAGTACCCTTTACCAGATTGAAAGTCCTAAGGAATCCTTTTTGCCCAGAGCGATGGTCATTGGCTATGGGCCTGTAGGAAGAGCTGCCACCGATTATTTATCCAAAAAATATCAGGTATTAGTCATCGATCAGAATATCGATACTATTTCTAATCCTAAGGGAAAAAATATTGAAATGCTTTTTGGTGATGCCACGCAACTACAACTTTTAGAGCGGGCAAACATTGAAAATACTCAAATGGTTGTAATCACTACACCAGATATTCATACAACTGCATTAGTCATCGATGCTGTTCAACATGCCAACCCAACTGCCGAAATTATTGCACGCGTCAATTTCAAAGCAGATTTCGAAAAGATAAAATATGAAAACATTCCCGTTGTTTGTGATGAAGAAGCAGCGGCTGAGAAAATGGTTGCGATGATCCAAAAATGTCATGGGTAGAATCTAATAGAGTTACATCTTATAGCTAAAAAATCTGCCAGCCCTTTACATCAATTGGCTACGGGTCAAGGAGCCACACGATTTAAAAACTGTTTTCTCAATGTTCTAACGGATAGTGTTTTAAAACTTCTCGTGCACCATCCATTAAAGCGACAGTGTCCAGCGCAGAGAAATCCACCCACCTGTAGCTTTGATGTTCGCTAGACAAAAAAACTTGAGGTCTATGCGCTAAAAAAATTTTGAAAGGATGGTAAATATATTCAAGCTTGGGCTTTCGGATATACAACTGACTCAAACGATTCATGAGCCCATCTTTTATTGTAATACCAGTTTCCTCAAATAATTCTCTTTTCGCCGCATTTTCTGGGCTCTCACCTGGTTCAAGCTTTCCTGCTGGCACTCCCCATTTCCCTTCTTCCAATGTTCTCTGAGCTTTTTGTAATAAGAGAATTTGATTATTTACTTCCAAGTAGCAGGCTGCCACTTGTACTTGAGGGCAAAATCCCAAGGGAAGAGTCAAGTAAACTTCGATAGAACAAGAGTTTTTCATAACGATTGTTTAAGAACCTTTTAAGAATCATTTTAAATTTTTTCCAATCTCTATATCTTGAGAATCTGTTTCATACCCATCAGGATCCTTGAAGGGCATGCTTTCATATCCATGTCTAAGATAAAACCGATAAGCTGCGGGTGAAGATTGAGCCACTAACGTTTGAAATCCTTGATGGAGTAGCCAACGTTCGCAAAGTTTCAAAAACTGACTTCCAAATCCCTTATTACGGTAGCCTTCATCCATCACAATCATTCTTAAGGCTGCCCTTTTTTCCTCCCAAAGCTGAAGATGCGCGTACCCGATGATTTCTGCATTCTTATAAAAGACCAAGTGTACATGATCTTTATGATCGAAGGTCCAAGCATAGGGGTCTACAAGATTTTTGAAAAAATATTTCTGCCTAAATGTGTGTACTGTGGCCCACTCTCTTTCAGTAAGAGCTTTCACCATACGCCAACCCTCGTAACCATTTTTTTTATCGATACTTGCAACAAAAGCATCTTTTCCATTGCAATATTGCAACATATCCTCCGGAAATCTTGTAGCTAATTCGATCTTGAGTTTTGCATAAGCCAAAGCATCGTCCGCATGCCTCCGCATCCAATCACGAAATTTTAAATACCGATCAATTTCAGGATTCCCTTCTTCATATACATGCACATGATGGGTGGTAAAGTTTTTGCCTTTTTGAAAATAACGACGAAAAGCCATTCCATGCTCACCTTTGGACTGGTATTCTAAAGACTCCATAGCCCTTATTGCTTGATCAACCTCTTGAATGTTTTTCACAATAGGAAGAATGTCAAGGATAGGCTTAGCAGACAAGCCCGGCACTGAAGTAGAGCCGATGTGATGAATAGATAAACAATTAGGACCAAGAGCCTGAAGAATCAACCTGGACTCTTGTTCAAACATCGTCGGCCAAAGCGGGTTGTAAGGAACGACAACGATCTTAGTGTTCATGATAAGTCTAATCTAGGGTTTAAAAGAAACATCGATTAAGCATAGGTTTTGTTCAATTGGACAGGATAAAAGCCTTATTCAATCGCTATAAAAACACTCACCTCTTTAGCAGAGTCTGAAAAAAACTTCTCTCCATAGACCTCATAGTCACCCGTGTAGGTGCGTTTTAAAGGAGTTTGCCAAATTTTGCCCCATGTTTCAATCAAACTTTGAGGGTGCTCACCTATGGCACTAAAAACTGCATAAGATCCCTCTGGAATGACTTTAGCTACCATGCCGTCTGGAATTTGCTCTAAGGACGAGACAGGACATCCGATGACGCAGGAATAAGGCTGTGTATAGTCCCCTTCGTAGTCACAGTACAGAGCCATGATCTCTTGTGAACATTTATGAGGAATCTGATTGATAATATCTTCGGTATAAAACTTCTCCCATAATCGAGGAATATCCCGGGAGCCCTCTTCTGGGGCATTTGAAGTTCTACATTGAATGCCTATAAGAAAAATAGTTGGTTTGTTAATGACTGTGTAAGTCTGCATCATCTCTTCTCTCTTCAATTCGCTTTCCATGGAATATACTAATGGGGGTGTGATGGCTAAACAGAAGATGAATATCCCTATAAATGAAAGAAATACAATTCGATCGCCCTTCAAAAAATTAACGCTTATCATTATAAGGTGTCTCCTTTAAAAAAAACTAGGATAGCAGAAATTTTGATCTTAATCACCTATTTTCCACAGCAAGACGATTCTATCATTTTTTTTATTGAAGAAAAATGACTGGATGCATACAAATCAAAATTAAAGAGCAAAGGGTCTAAACGTATAAAAGTGCAGTCATTATGGACTATGTCAAAATACTTCTTCAGCTTGTTGTAGCCCTAGGCTTACTGAATGTGTGGCTGGTTAGAAGAGATAAAAAAACAGCTTATAGGGGTTGCGACAGTCAATCTTTAAAAAATGAGTTCGCAGCCTACGGTCTCCCTTTATGGTCCTTTTACCTCATCGGATTTATAAAAGTCACTTCAGCTTTTGCACTTCTTCTTGGTTTATGGTGGCCCGTTCTAGTCTTTCCCGCCGCCCTAGTGATTTCAATCCTAATGGCTGGAGCTCTGTGCATGCATATCAAAGTCAAAGATTCGTGGATCAAGTCATTGCCTGCATCTCTCATGCTCATTTTTAGCGCAGCTATTTGCCTGTTATCTTTTTATTGATGAATGGATAGACGTTCAATCACCTTGTCGCGAATTGAGGCCTCCTCATCTTAACTGATTGTGTGGACTGAACTTCTTCTGTGGAAGTACGAGTCTCAATGAATGTCTCTACCCATACGTTATTCTGTTTTAAAAGATATGCACGACTATTTTCTGGCTCTATTGCCACTAAAATGAGCCACTGATTAAAAATCAAAGTTTGTAAGATTGTATGTTTTTCAATGATAGAAGTTATTTTTGCGCGAGGTGCATAAACAATGACTTGGAGACGCATCACTTCATGGTAGCAATCATCGTCAGATATGTAGACCGATTGGAGAGGAAGGCCTTGCATCAAGTCGCTGCTATTTCCTTGCATGATTCCTAGCTTACCCGTCACATTGTGGGTAATTTTACTTCCACTTCCGTAGATAGTGTTATTCAAACCAGAGAAGAAGTACTGGGCATTAATCCATTGAGCCACAATCACAGGAGCTGTGAGAATGGTCTCTAGAGATTTTCCGTGATCATCCTCTTCCCACAAATAAGAATGCAAAAAACATCTTCCATCAAGGTTGATGCCTTTTGTAAGATTTCTAGGACCAATGATGAAAGCTGCATGGCGTGCCAGACCCCACTCTGGTCTTACTTCAGACCAATCAGAACTACGTCTCAACACATCGTTTGCGGCTTCCCTTAGGGAGACTTGCAAACCAAATGCTTTACATCGGTATTGGCTATTAGCAGCGCCAGCTGCAAGAAAATCTTTCTTTAATTTTTCAATAAGCTGTTGGTGTTTAATGTTTGCACCCCTATACTCCTCTAACAGAACCTCATCTGTCGTGGTATTATGCTCAGCACCCACAAACAGTGTATCCTCAGGAATCACAATCCCCTTCTCTTTAAGAGCCGCCCTTACTAGATGGCTATTAAATATATAGGCTAGAACTTTACCATTAGGTCCTCCATGATTTCCTCCGCAAGCGCCACAGTCAAGGGCAGAAGCATAAGGGTTATTCTCTGTTTGACTTCCGTGTCCGCAAAATACAACTAAACGGCCGAAATTTTTAGTGAGTCCCATCGTTTTTAATGCGGATTCTGCATAGATAACTTGTTGATCTAAAGGGATGTCGATTCTAGGAACTGTCGCTAGGACTGGCTTAATCTTTCTTCGAATGGTTTCCCTTAATTTTACACTGCGGATCGGCAGCAGGGTTCGAACTGCCATCCAGAGGCCACAAAAAAACCCTAGGGTCTCAGCGAGCGCAAAAGGTGTAGCAAAGTTATATTTTAAATTCTGATAAATTTTGTGGCAAAGTTTCAAAAAATCTCGACCTTTTTGATGACGATTTAATCGTTCATTTTGTTCCTTGACTGGCTCCTCAAAGACTTGATAACGAGGTTTTAAAAGCACGGGACAATTATCAGTTACTTGATGTGAATGAAAATGATGGATTGAAACTGGCAATCCAAAGAAGCCTGCAAATCCCAGAGTCTCATAATTCCCCTCTTGCTCGATTCTCTGACGCAAAGGTTCAGAGCGTACATCGATACAAAACACAATTTGCGCATCTGGACGCGACAAACGTTCTTTCGTATTTTTATTCTTTACAATCTGAGGAATCATTAACTCAAGGAGTTTTTCAAGATATTTTTCTTCATGATTCTTTAATTGGCTAAAAAATTGATCTCGTCGGACTTCCGGTGTTTGAACCTGGCTTTTCTCTTTTTTTGCATAATTTTGTTCTAGTGCGCACGTGATGATAAGCCGCACAGCTAAAAAATCTGTTAAGGTAATCGGATTCTTCACTCCCGTTGATGGATTTTGCCATTCGGCACGCCATTTAATATAGCCTACCCAGCCAGGAAGTTCTAAAAGGGCACATTTAAGATAATCTTCTATTTGATCCTCCTGAACTTCCAGTCTTTTAAGCGCATAAAAAACAGCCTCTTCCGCTTCAGCAGGAAGCTCTGCTAACCAACTTTTGTTTTTAACAAGATCTAAATGTTTATCAAACGGCGCAAGCAGTCTCCAAGCGCTATAAAAGCCATTCTTTCTATCGGGCATTTTGAGCGTCGCTTGACCTTCATCTAAAAAGACCTGACACCACTTGATGAGTTCTCGATTGACAGGACTAGAGAGTTCTTGATTTAAGCTATTATAAAAAAGTGTCTCTCCCATTTTTACAGCGTCTTCAAAGGGTAATGATTCCATGCCTTGGAGCGGATTTCTAGCAATGATCGTTTGCATAGGCCAAAGAGGGGCTATAACTTGCGCGGCATTGGCGATCAATGTTCTAAGATCTATATTGTTATTTTTCATAATTTTTTCCTTAAAATTTATATCCATCTCTGCGGGATGTAAGTGTTCTAACATCGGGCTGACTAGCGTTCAACATATGTACATAGAATCTTCGCCACCACATGGAATCTCTGGATACCTGTAAAGGTTTCAAATTTAGCAATATCCAAATGATAAATACTAAAGAGACTCCCACTAGATGAATAAAATGCAGGGATTGTGGTTCTGAGATGTGCAGGGGTGCTAGAACATTCTCAATCATATATATAGTTAATCCATAAATGATTCCGAAAGTGAAACAAACCAGAGTTGTCGTAAAAAAAATAAGGAGTGAAGACTTCTTTTCCAGTAGAGTTTGGGCGACTTGAGTGAATGCTATCCATGAAAAGAAGATGAGAACAAGCGTCGTATCCACAAGATTTAAAGAGAAATGACCTCCTATCATAAAACCTATGGCACCTATTAATCCACAGAGGGACGCTATAAAAAAAGTGGAGACACTAGAAAGTTTTTCTTCATCTGATGCTCTATGCTCTACAAGAGTAGAACCAGACCTTAAGAAGAGATATGCTTTGAACAACCCATGCCAACATAAATGAGTCAATGCCGCCGGAAATAGGCCTAATGCACACTGCATCATCATGAAGCCCATCTGAGTCATCGTCGAGCACGCTAACATGCGCTTAATATCGCTTTGCAAGAGCTTCCATATTCCCCCCAAAAAAAGAGTGATTAAAGCGATTACAAATAAAATATCCATTAGGGCGCTCTCTAGCAGAAAAATATTTGCTAAGCGCACAAGTAAAAGCCCTCCTCCATTGACTAATCCAGCATGCATAAAGGCAGAAACAGGTGTAGGTGAATTTAGCGAACTGATGACCCAAGCGTGAAAGGGCCAAACTCCAGATTGAGTAAGAGCAGCGATCATGATGCAAAGGAGAGCAAACACCCTGAAAGGACTTGAAAGATTTTCGCTATTTTCACTAATGCCTTGTAACGACAGAGTTTGAGTTCCATAAGCTAAGAGTTCTAAACCTACGCATAAAAACAGAAATCCTAGTAAAAAAGTTTTAAGAGCCAGTAAGCCTGATTGTCTAGCAGCCTCCCATTGGACCTTGTGGATCATAAGTAAGACCAAGAGAAGGTTGCTAAGTAACCAAAAAGAAATTAAAATTAATATATGATCCGCTGCAACCATCAAAAGGACGGTAAGGGTAATCAAATTAAGGAGAATAAAATAACGTCGATAATGACGGTCTCCTGCCATATAACGCAGAGAAAAGTGATGGACTACGGCACTTACTAGTAAGATAAGGGTGGCCATGACCCAAGCAGTTTCATTGGCTAAGAATCCCCATGACTCCAACTTATTATTGTAAGGCGTATGGGTGAACCAAGCAAAAAAACTACTCATGAACCCGATCCAAACTCCGCAGGAAGCGACCCGTGCGCCTGTAACAGGATCTTTTTTAAAAAAGAGTAGATTAATGATGAGTCCGCATAGGGGACCTAAAATGATGATGAAAAAATCTAAGGTTGAATTTTCTGTGAAATACATGGAAACTCCAGTGATGTACTCTTTTATGTTAATAAATTTGAAAAAATAAGAAAAATTCATTATTTTAATGTAATTAATAAGGTTTTTTAATGGATGAATTTACCCTGCGCTGTTTTTTAGCTATCGTAGAAACGGGGAGCTTTACCAAGGCGGCTCAGAAAGTCAAACGCACCCAATCTGCGATTACACAGCAAATGAGTGGACTGGAAAAGTATCTAGGGAAAAAGCTTTTTGATCGAAGTAACAAGCAAGTGAAGCTCACACAGGATGGAGAACTATTTTTATCCTATGCGCACAAAATATTTTCTTTACACTTAGAGGTACTGGATCGATTTAAATATCCAGAACTTGAAGGAGAAATACGTTTTGGCCTACCTGAAGATTTTGCTGCCAGGCTGCTGTCTGAAGTTCTTACTGACTTTTCTAGACTCCATCCGCGTATTCTCTTGAATGTAGAGTGTGACTTAACTCTAAATCTATTTGATCGTTTCAAAAAAGGTGCCTTTGATATGGTCTTAGTAAAGATGAGTCGTCCAGAAGATTTTCCCAATGGTGTAGAAGTGTGGTCAGAGCCTTTAGAGTGGATTGGTAACAGCGAAATTATATCCTCCATAACGGATACATCCCTCGTGCCTCTAGTCCTTTCTCCTCATCCTTGTGTCTACCGAGCAAGCGCTCTTTTCGCCTTAGAGAAGGCAGGAATTCGATGGAGAAACGCATTCATAAGTCCTAGTTATGCAGGAGTCATTGCTGCCGTAAGTGCAGGAATAGGTGTGACGCCTTTACCCATCACTATGATACCCGAGGATCTTGGAGTCATTAAGGGTTCCTTTCTACCTAAATTACCAGAAATTCATGTGTCCCTACTCAAACAAACTGAGCAAAATGATTGTCTTCAGAGCTTAGAAGACTTTCTCTTAAAAAAATTAACATCAAATCCAAGTTCGGTGAAAAACTTCTCTTAGAACTTACTTTAAAGTTTATTCTTGTGCATATAAGAGTTCAAAGAGAGATTTTTCATAAATCTCTGATTTTAAACTTTTTTTGATGAATATTCACCATATAAAGTAAAAAATTAAATTGACCGATTTATGAAAGAATCCTATAAGGTGAAGAACTTGCGAAAAGCAGTATTGGAATAAATTTATATAGAGGAAATTTTAAATTATGGATCTAACCCTTGGTGAATACGCATTAGTTTATAATGTATTTTCATTTGTTATTGCTTCGATGGGAGCGGCCTTTTTCTTCTTTGTCTTATGCAGAGACTTAGTTTCAACAAAATATCGTCTAGCCGTCTATGTATCTGCTATCGTGACATTGGTGGCTTGCTACCATTACTTTAGAATCTTAAATAGTTTGGAAGCCGCCTACGCTTTACAAAACAGTGTTTATAAAGTTACGGGTGTTTCTTTTAACGATGCCTATAGATATGTGGATTGGTTGTTGACAGTCCCCTTATTAATGGTTGAGCTTATAGCTGTTCTAGGCCTCCCTTGGGATAAAGCTAAAGGTTTATTTACACGTCTGGTCGTTGCAGCATTTGCGATGATTGCATTAGGCTATCCTGGTGAAATCTCTAACGACTCACACACAAGAATGACCTTTTTTGTATTAAGCATGATCCCCTTTATTTATATCATGTATGTTCTTTATTTCCGTCTAGGAGACTCGATTGCAAACCAACCTCAAGCCGTAAAATCCTATGTAAGTTTACTTAGAAATCTTACACTTGTTGCATGGAGCTTCTACCCGATTGCTTATCTGTCTCATCAATTCTTTAGCTCATCCACGGGATGGGTGGCAGTTCAAGTAGGTTATAGCATAGCCGACGTTGTGGCAAAGTGCGGTTATGGAATTATCATCTACTGGATAGCTAGAGTAAAAACAGAAAGCGAAGGTCAGTTGTCTAAGAATTACTAATCGATTCTTTTTAAACCGGCATGATATACATGCCGGTATTTTTTTATTTATTTTTCAGGACATTCTCAATGACCCACTCTACAGAAAAACAGGCGATATGCATGGGCGCAGGGTTTGGAGGAATGGCAGCAGCTCTGCGGCTTAAAGCGATGGGCTATCAAGTGACCTTAATCGATAAAATGCCTCTTCTAGGGGGCAGGGCGCAAGTTTTTCAAAAAGATGGATTTTCTTTTGATGCAGGACCTACTGTGATTACAGCCCCATTTTTATTGGAGGAGCTGTTCAGCCTATTTTCTAAAAAAATGGAAAATTATCTAGAGTTGATGCCGCTGGACTTATGGTACCGTTATCAATTTGAAGATGGATTTACTCTTGATTACGGAAAGAGTTTAGATAATTTATTATCACAAATTCGTTTACTAAATCCAGAGGATGTAGCTGGGTATCAAAAACTCCTATCCTTTTCAGATAAAATTTATCAAGTGGGTTTTGAACGTCTCGCCAGTGAGCCTTTCCTCAGTTTATTAAGTCTTTTGAAAACCCTACCTGCCCTTGTAAAGTTAAAGAGCTATACGTCGGTTTATCAGCTTGTTTCAAGTTTCATAAAGAACGAAAAACTAAGACGTGCTTTCACGATATCCCCCCTTTTGGTAGGGGGAAATCCTTTTCAGACAACTTCTATCTACACATTAATTCACAGTTTAGAAAGAAAATGGGGGGTTCATTTCCCTAGAGGAGGAACAGGAGCTCTTGTGTCAGCATTGAAAAAATTAATGGTAGAAGAGAAAATCACTATTCATCTAAAGACATCCGTTAAAAAAATTGTCGTCAATCAATCCCATGTGAAGGGTGTAGAATTAAGTGATGGTAGAATTATTCCTGCAGATCTCGTCGTTGTGAATGGAGATCCCGCCTATGTATATAAACACATGATAGACCCTATCTTTAGAAAAAAATGGACTAACCAAAAGATTGATGGGTTATCTTACTCAATGGGTCTATTTGTGCTATACTTTGGTACAAAGAAACGGTATCCAAAAGTCGCCCACCATACGATTATGCTAGGTCATACTTATCGTGAACTTCTTGATGAAATTTTTAGAGTGGGAACACTTTCAGAGGATATAAGCTTATATATTCATCGCCCCACAGCCACAGATCCTGCAATGGCACCCTTAGAATGTGATAGTTTTTATGCTTTAGCCCCAGTTCCCAATCTGAGATCGGGCCTAAATTGGGACGAGATAGGTCCTATCTACCAGGAAAAATTATTGAGCATGATCGAAGATAGGCTTTTACCTAACCTTCGCGAAAATCTCGTAACAAGTTTTTATATGACCCCTAAGAATTTTCAGCAAGATTATCTATCAGAGCATGGAGCTGGATTTTCTATCGCTCCAATTTTTCGACAGTCGGCTTATTTTCGTTTTCATAATCAATCGGAAGATATTCGCTCGCTCTATTTTGTTGGAGCGGGTACCCATCCTGGAGCAGGTCTCCCGGGTGTTTTAAGTTCAGCTAAAGTTCTTGAGAAAATCCTTAAAGAGAAAAAATATGATGGAAACTGAACAAGTGATGCGAAAGCACGGAAAAACTTTTTTTTGGGCATCAGCTTTTCTTCCCAGGGAAGAAGCACAAGATATCTATACACTCTATGCATTTTGTCGATTTGTTGATGATCATGTCGATATCAAAGGCTTGTCCTGCCAAAAAATAATAGAAGATCTGCAAATTAAACAAAGCCCTATCGTGCCCCTTCAGAACTTTCTCTCCATGGCTATAAGAAGGAAGATGTCTCTTGAACCGGCAAAAATTTTAGTGAAGACGATTGAAGAGGACCGTGAAGGTCAACGAGTAGACAGCTGGGGAACGCTTATTCGCTACTGCTACGGAGTGGCTTCCACAGTGGGTTTGATGATGTGTGATATTTTAGGGGTTAATAATCCACAAGCGCATGCATTTGCTATTGATCTGGGGATCGCCATGCAATTAACAAATATTGCCAGAGATGTTTATGAAGATGCCTGTCAGAATCGTATCTATCTTCCTATTCAAGCATTTTCTAACCCTATAAATCACGCTTATATCCTATCTAAGGATAATCAAATGGAAGTATTAAAGGTTAGGGAACAAGTTTTAAAATTGGCAGATCGCTACTACTCCAGCGCAGACCAAGGCATGCACTTTCTTCCAGCGCGTAGTCGTCTGGCCATTATCATGGCCTCAAGGCTCTACCAAGCTAAAGGGGAAACAATTCGCCAAAACCCCCTAAAATATCTGAAGGTAAGAGCTAATGTTCAATTTTTAAAAAAAATTCATCACACCCTTCGAGCTGTCAGATTTTTTTGTAAAAATATCATTCAACCTAAATCAGAGATACGACATGATGCATCGCTCCATGTAGATCTGCAATATTTGCATGCTGTTGACGTATAAAAATGATTGATGAATATGACGTTATCATTATTGGAGGAGGATGTTCAGGGCTTTCTTTAGCTCTACACATTGCAAAACATCAGTCGCATAAAAAAATTTTAATTTTAGAAAGTCGAAGAGAGTATCAATATGATAAAATTTGGTCATTTTGGGATGTAGAAGCCCATCCGTACGAAAATCAAATTCAACACAGATGGAGTCATTGGCAAATTCAACATCAAGGGTGCCGATTGATCCAAAGCTCACCAATGTATCGCTATTGTTCCATACCATCAAACTGTTTTTATAAAAACGCGATGCAACAAATCCATGATTTACCGCAGATTAATTTACAAATGGATAGTCCAGTTTACCATGTAGAAGAATCTCCTTCTTACGTCTTTGTTCAGACGAAAAAGGCCATCTATCGGGGTAGTAAAGTATTTGATAGTCGTCCAGATAAAACTGAAACTTATCTTTATCAACACTTTTTAGGCTGGCACATCATGAGTGAACATCCTATATTTGATTCTAAAACGATCACTTTAATGGATTTTGATGTGGATCAATCAAAAGGTCTTCATTTTATGTATATTCTTCCATTCTCCGCGCATGAAGGATTGCTTGAATCCACCTTCATCACCCCTCACCTGCATGAGGAACAAATCTATGAAAATTCTATCTCTGATTACCTAAAAACACGTTTTAAGAATCCTAAATATCAAATGATTCGAAAGGAACGAGGTGTCCTCCCTCTAAGAACGACTCTCCCCGAGCAGAACTCTAGCAAATTGATTCCTATCGGAGCAAAGGCAGGATGGACGAGAGCCAGTACAGGATATGCTTTCTTACCGATTCAGAAAGCCATTAAAAAATTAGCTTTTAATCAACAAAAGCCTGCTTTTTTCAATATCGATCTTTGGCTTGACCGAATTTTTTTAAATTTTCTCCATGATAATCTCCAGGAAGCTCCGCAAGTTTTTTTTGATCTTTTTCGTAAAAATGCACCAGAGCAACTGATCAGATTTTTAACCGGCAATTGGTCTACCATGGACCTTTTACAAGTGCTTTTTTCAATGCCGAAAATTCCCATGCTAAAACAAGCCTTACGAGTCATGACTAAAAGAGGTCTATGATAGATTCAAAAACGTATAGAATTCATCAAATCGTTTTTATTTTTTTAGCAACTCTTGTTTGTTTCCTTCCGTTAACCTATTTTAAGTCATTTTCTAATTTTCAAATTTTTTTGACATTACTACTTTTCTTTGGGTTGGGAATTCCTCATGGAGCTCTTGACCTCTCCCTTGGAAAAAAATTACTTCAACCAAGATTTGGATCGTGCTGGAGTCTCATATTTATACTGGGTTATTTATTGTGTGGGGGTATTGTGGTTATAGGATGGATATTCTTTCCCCTTTATGCCTTCCTATTCTTTTTAGCTATCTCTGTTTTCCATTTTGGATTTAGTGATCGTTTGTATAAGGAAGGTTGGCTAGGGACATGGGAAGGTTTAGCACGGGGACTATTACCGATTACTGTCCCGGCGTATTTTTATCCAAACTTATTCCAACGACTGGTTGAAAGTTCTCTGTCAGTAGAACAAACACTTTTGCTAATCAAAATCATTCAACTTTTTTTCTATTCAGACCTTATCCTTCTTTTAGTTGTAATTCTTGAGGGATTTTGGAAGATGAATAAATCTGCCTGGATGAACAGTATAGAACTCCTCACCCTATTTATCTTATTTCGGGTTGTAGAACCTTTCACAGCTTTTTTGATCTATTTTTGTTTTCTTCATTCCTGCAAGCATATTTTATATGTGTTAGAGGAAATGCATAAGCCCCTTAAACTCGACACCATTAAATGGTTGATTGTACAGGCTTTGCCAGCTACTTTAACTACCCTGGTAGTTCTTTTAATCTGCTATTGGAGCTTTGAACATGAGACTATGGATATCCCATTGATGCTCAATCTTTTCTTCATTAGCCTAGCGGCATTAACGCTTCCGCACATGATTGTAGTGGAGGCTTCAAAAAAAATTTGACATAGGACTCATCCTTTTTCCATAGATTTTTTCACAGCCCAAAGAATAGGAATTGCAACGATTTGTATGCCGGACGAAAAAATAATTAAAGAAATTAAAGATGTGTCGTATAGATATCCCATCCAAGCACTACCCAAAAACCAAAAAATTCCAAACCAAATATTCAATATTCCATAAGCCGTTCCACGCTTATTCATTTGCACAAGATTGGCCACAACTGCACGCATAACAGACTCTTGTGTTCCTAAACCGATCCCCCATAAAATCATTCCCAGCAGAGCTAAATAAAAATTATCGATAAACACTAAAGGAGCAAAACAAGAGGTAAGGCCTGTCGCAAAAATTAAAACAGAAAAACCTTTAGAATCATACAGGCGTCCAAAAATGAGTGCGGCTAATCCTGCAGCTGCCATAGCTATGGAAAATAAAATGGGCATCCAGACTTCAGACATGATGGAAGTCTTTTTAAAATGAAAAGCCATTAGAGGAAAATCCACATATCCAGCTGCCACGCAACAAATTGCCCCTATGTACAACCAGTAGATTTTTGAAAAGCCCTCCATTTTCAAATCAGGATTTTCTACTTCTAAGTCTTGCGGTCTAGGATACAGCATTCTTGCACACACTAAAACACTTAACGCAGCCAAGGCTGGGATAAGCAATAGACCAAAACTCATGGAGTAAGTTCCTTGGTAGTAAAGAACAGCACTCACAATTAGAGGTCCAGCAATGGCTCCTATCTTATCCATCGCATCATGCAGACCAAATCCCCAGCCACGACCAATTTTTTGAGTCGCATAGGAAAGCATGGCATCTCTTGAAGGACTCCGAATGGCTTTGCCAAATCTTTCCAAAACCATTAAAGAGGCTGCTACAGGCCAATTTTCAGCAACTGCCAAAAGAGGCACTGCAAGAAGATTTATGCTATACCCTAAAAAAGTGGTAAGCCAATATTTTCCAGTTTTATCGCTTATATATCCTGAAACAAGTCTAAATCCATATCCAATCAACTCTCCTAATCCTGCCACCATCCCAACAATAAAACCACTAGCTCCTAATAGGGCTAAAAACTGTCCTGAAATACTTCGAGCACCCTCATATGTCATGTCTGCAAAAAGACTGACAAAACCTATGAGTATTACAAACTTGATTGCAGAGACTTTGGATATAGAAGGATTCATTGACGTTCTCTTTTCAGACACCTTAATCTTTTTTTTACTTCACATCAACAAGATCTACTATAAATGCCGAATTTTAAATAAATTTTTATTCTTTTAAAAATTTCCATTGCGCTGGAATCCTTCACTAGAGTAGTAAAAATAAATATCTTAATTTTTTCAGCTCTAACTATTTGGGCCAAAAATCAAGATTGATCGTTGTATTCTCACTAGATACCTATTAAAGCCGCTTGTGAGCAAGTCCGATTATGTAGAGTGTAAAGAAACAGATTCATTTTGAACTTAAGCTAAGATTATCAAAAAGAGGTGTTATGTCATCAAAAAAAAGCGACAAACAAAACGAGAAAAATAAAAAAATTTCTGACCTTGAAATGTTTACTGAAAATAGTACTGGAGAGTTCCTTACAACAAATCAAGGTGTGCGAATCAATGATAATCAGAATTCATTGAAAGCCGGAGAGCGAGGGCCGACTCTTTTAGAAGATTTTATCCTCAGAGAAAAAATCACTCATTTTGATCACGAAAGAATCCCAGAAAGAATCGTTCATGCACGCGGCTCGGCTGCTCACGGCACTTTTCAACTCTATAAGCCCTTAAATAAGTATACCAAAGCTAAATTCTTAAATGATACTTCTATACAAACGCCAGTATTTGTCAGATTTTCCACAGTCGCAGGATCACGTGGATCTACCGATCTAGCACGTGATGTGCGTGGTTTTGCCGTAAAATTTTATACCGAGGAAGGGAATTTCGATCTCGTAGGGAATAACATCCCGGTCTTTTTCATTCAAGATGCGATGAAATTTCCTGATTTAATCCATGCGGTTAAACCTGAACCTCATCATGAAATTCCTCAGGCAGCCTCAGCGCATGACACTTTTTGGGATTTTGTTTCAGTCATGCCGGAAAGCATGCATATGATCATGTGGGTAATGAGCGACAGAGGGATACCCAGAAGCTTGAGAATGATGGAAGGATTTGGCATTCACACCTTTCGTTTAATCAATTCTCAGGAACAAGCTGTATTTGTAAAATTTCACTGGAAACCTCTTTTAGGTGTACATTCTGTGGTTTGGGATGAAGCACAAAAAATTTCTGGAAAAAATTCTGACTTTCATCGTTTAGATCTTTTTGAAGCTATCGAAAGCGGCGCTTTCCCAGAGTGGGAACTGGGAATACAAATTATCCCAGAAGAGGATGAACATAAATTTGACTTTGACTTACTGGATCCAACAAAGTTAGTGCCCGAAGAATTAGTTCCTGTACTGCCTATTGGAAAACTCACCCTCAACAGAAATCCTGATAATTTTTTTGCAGAAACAGAGCAGGTGGCTTTCCACCCAGGTCACATCGTTCCAGGCATTGATTTTACCAACGACCCTTTGTTGCAAGGTCGTTTATTTTCTTATACAGATACGCAACTTTCTCGCCTGGGAAGTCCCAACTTCCATGAAATCCCCATCAACCGACCTATCGCACCCGTGCATAATAATCAGCGGGATGGGCACATGCGACAAACCATCAATAAAAGTAAAGTGGCGTATGAACCTAATACTTTGGCTAACGGATGCCCTTTTCAAGCAAAAATGTTAGAAGGAGGTTTTGCTTCCTATGCAGAAAAAATTGATGCTAAAAAAATCAGAGGGCGAAGCCCAAGTTTTTTCGACCACTTCAGCCAGGCGAAATTATTCTATTACAGCCAGTCAGAAGCAGAACAAAATCATCTGGTGGATGCCTTAAGCTTTGAACTCGGAAAAGTAGAGCGAGAGGATATCAAAGTTCGGGTATTAGGCTTATTAAGCCAAGTCGATCAAACCCTGGCCTCACGTGTGTCAGATGCAATTGGTGTGAGTGTCCCCAAAAAACCTGAGGAACCGATGAATCGTAGTTATGGGGCAGACGCCGATCCCAAAACATGCCAGCCTAAATCCGTTCATCCGCCTTTAAAGAAATCTGAAGCCCTTAGTATGAGTCATACACGCAAAGATTCTATAAAAACAAGGCAAGTAGCCATTCTAACGGCAGAAGGAATTGATGAAAAATCTGTGGAGAGAATGAAAAATGCTTTAACAGCAGAAGGGGCAGTTGTGAAAATTATAGCACCCAAATTAGGCACCGTTAAAGGGCAGGCTGGAAATACCTTGAAGGTGGATCAAAGCTTTTTAACATCCTCTTCAGTTTTGTTTGATGCAGTGTATGTTCCAGGAGGTGCGGCAGCAATAAAAGCTCTTTCTTATGAAACTGATGCTTTACAATTCATAGATGAAGCCTATAAACATTGTAAAGCGATCGCATTAGATGGGGAAGCTATAGACTTATTTAGAGCGACCTATGCAGGTAAATTTTTATCCGATAAAATTTCAGAAAAAGCCCTATCTTCAATGGGGGTAATTATTAATGGCTCCCCTAAAGAATTTATCCGGGCGATCGCTCAACATCGCTTTTGGATACGTGAAAAAAATAGCTAATATTAGCTGATTAGCTTATGTATCCCCTCTCCCAGAAAGAGCCTGAAACGATCCGTATCGACAGAATCTTTCTGGGGGACACCCCATCACAAAAAAATGATTCTATAGATAGATTAAGATTTATTTCTTATTTATTTTATTTCTATTTGCTCCCTTCTCTGCGAATAAAAGATTGATTGAACTACATATCGCCCACACCATACATGTTAGAGCTGCAATGATTGTCCAGTCTAGTATATTCAAGGGAACAGTTTTAAATACGCCCTGCAAAAATGGATGATAGATGATGCATAACTGCAACAGAAAAGAAGTGATGATTGCCACATGGATGAGAGGATTTAAAAAAAACCTTGTGTTAAATTGAGATCTAATAATTTGTACTGCCAATAATTCTAAGACAACAAGGGTTGTAAATGTCATCGTTTGGGCAAGTTCACCACTTTGTTTGATCCCCCAATAGCAGGCTGCTAGAGCCCCCATTGCAATAACTAAACTGATTAAAAGCAGATGAAATGCCAGACGAGCAGAAATCATCGGCTCTGATGGTTTTCTCGGTAAACTTTTCATTACCTTTGGATCTATAGGATCTACGCCGAGAGCAATGGCTGGTAATCCATCAGAAGCTAAATTGATCCATAAAATTTGTACTGCTGAAAGAGGCGTAAAAGAATTTCCTGAAAAATCTGTAAATCCCAATAGCACTCCTACAAAAACCACCAGAATTTCAGCTATGTTGGATGAAGCGAGATAACAAACAAATTTCGTGATATTTTTGTAAATTCCACGCCCTTCTTCGATAGCATTTACAATAGAGGAAAAATTATCATCCGAAATTACCATATCAGAAGCTTCCTTAGCGACATCAGTCCCTGAAATTCCCATAGCAACTCCAATATTCGCTTCCTGAAGAGCTGGAGCGTCATTGACTCCATCTCCTGTCATGGCCACAACTTCACCAAGAGATTTCCAAGCGCGTACAATTCTTAGCTTATGCAATGCCGAGGTGCGTGCAAAAATGGTTATTTTTCGTAAACAGGCTTTCAGTTGATTATCATCCATTTGTTCAAGTTCAGCTCCTGTTAGAATCATGGAATCCTTTTTTAGTAAATCCAGCTCTCTTGCTACAGCGACAGCTGTCTCCTGATGATCTCCTGTAATCATCACTGTCGTAATTCCCGCATGACTACAGATTTGCAGCGATTCTTTTACTTCTGGCCTAGGAGGATCCATCATGGCAATAAGTCCTACAAAAATAACATGCTCTTCGATGGATGGATCGATGGAGGTATTGGATGATAAAGGACGATATCCGACAGCTAGCACACGCAGGGCTTGACATGCAAGGTGCGCATTTGCCTCAAGAATATTTTTTATGTGTTCATCGGATAATTTTTCAATTTTTCCATGAATATGAATGAATTCCGAGTGCGTCAAAATTGCATCTGGGGCACCTTTAATGTACAGCACTGGACCTTGAGAAGTCTTTCTAACCACACTCATCTTTTTTCGATCTGAGTCAAATGGTATTTCAGATAAGAGAGGATTTTCTTTTTCTAAATCCTCCTTAAATAAATGAGCTTTTCCTGCTAAAGCCAATAAAGCCCCCTCAGTGGGATCTCCCATGACTTTCCACTTATTTAATGGATCATGACTTTGAGACAATTCAGCGCTATTACAAAGAACTCCAATTTTAAGTGCCTCAAGTAGTTCGGGAATATGATGTGGATCGATGGAAATACGATTTATTTCAAAATTACCTTCCGGATTGTAGCCTGTTCCACTCACTGTGACAAAGGTATTATTCATATAAATGGATCGAACGGTCATTTCATTTTGGGTAAGTGTTCCCGTTTTATCTGTACAGATAACGGTTGTACATCCTAAGGTTTCAACAGAGGGAAGCCGACGTATTAACGCATGACGTCGTGCCATTTTGTGTACACCGATTGATAAAGCTATTGTGATTATAGCCGGAAGTCCTTCAGGGATAGCGGCCACAGCCAGGCTGATTGAAATGAGTAAATTTTCTATTAAAGGCGTTCCGTTTAAATATCCCAAACCAAAAACCAGAGCCACAACTCCTAGGCAAATCCATACCAGTCGAATCCCTAGTTCCTGCAAACGTTTTTGAAGAGGAGTCTGTTCTTCCTTTCCTCCTTGTAAAAGTGAGGCTATTTTTCCAATTTCCGTTTGAACACCAGTTTCTGTGACAATCATGTAACCTTTACCGCTCAAAGCGACTGTACCCAAAAACCCTATATTTTTTTTGTCTCCCAACGGAAGTTCCTCAGCCTCTAAAATCTCTGCCTTTTTATGAATGGGCAGAGACTCTCCTGTAAGAACAGCTTCTTGTGTAGACAAACCGTAGGCTTGGATGAATCTTCCGTCGGCTGGAATGCGATCCCCTGCTTCAATTACAACTAGATCGCCAGGAACAATATTCTTGGATGGAATGGTTTGTAGTTTACCCTCTCGTACGACTTTTGAGTAGTGAGTGATCATCTCCCTTAAACTAGCCAGAGATATTTCGGCTCTATATTCCTGAAAGAAACCAAGCAAAGCATTGAGAATCACAATTCCAATGATTGCCAATGCATCCACCCACTCTCCTAAAATTCCGGCAATAATAGCTGCAAAAATTAATATCCAAACAATCAGACTAGAAAATTGATAGAAAAATATATGGATAGCAGAGACTCTAGGATGTTCTGAGATTTGATTATAGCCAAAATCCTCCAAACGTTTGTGGGCTTCACTTGCACTTAAGCCTCGTTGAGAATCTGTATTAAGATTACATGCAAGCTGTTCTTTTGAAAATTGCCACCATTTTTCGATCTTTTTATCCTTATTGAAAGGCATGAATATTAAAATCCCTATCTAATTTTAAGCTAAATCCTCAGTGGTCACCCCATCGAAATGTTCTTCATCAGCTTCTGCCTCTGCTTTTGTTTGATGAATGACACCATCACGATGGTTGGGAGGAGAGTATAAAGTGTAAAGTTTAAGAGGTAGATCAGAAGAAGTGTTAATAATGTTATGTCTAGCTCCTGCAGGAACAATGACACTAAAGCCACTACCGATCTTATGAGTAATGCCATCCAGTATCGCTCGCCCCTCTCCTGCCTCACACCGAATAAACTG
Organism: Chlamydiales bacterium 38-26; assembly: GCA_001897225.1. Lineage (GTDB taxonomy): Bacteria > Chlamydiota > Chlamydiia > Chlamydiales > Parachlamydiaceae > Neochlamydia. The sequence continues at coordinate 27,954 of MKSK01000005.1, read as the reverse complement.
ATCCAAGCGATGGATTTCTTCTCCGATGTCTTCTCCGGGCTTCAAACTCATGACAACGAGTTGACAATTTTTAGCTGTGTATAAAACTTTTCTAAAAAATTCATTTTGCAGAGTGATCTTTTCAATATTTGTGATATAACCTTTCATCCTTAAATCCTTAGCTAAATTAATGATTCTATCTTTTAAGTAGCGCTTCTTCGTCTAAAAGTCTAGCTAATATTGACCTTCTCCACATTAAATACTCTTCCATGGCTATGAATTACAGGACAGTCATGGTCTACGTGCCTGAACGTTGAAGGACCTTAATTCCTGATTATTCCCTATTAAAATTAAATTTAAGGGGATTTTTTATCCCTCTTAGATTATAATGATTTATTCAATAAAGGATTCTTATGACAAAATTTGCCTATTCACTCGATAAAACGAGTTATTCTTGGAAAAATGCTCTCCTTTGGGGAAATTTTGTTGCCCATTGTAGAAACGTCAATAAGGGAAGCTTAGGTCATCGAATTGTAGCTGCTGTCATGGCGGCTATCGAATTTTTGCCCATTATCAGTCAAATTTCATCTATTTGTGAAAAAATAATTGTAGGTAACTTGCTTCCTGCTCCTCCGGCTTCTAGCAAGTCTCCTTTAGTTAATAAAAAAATTCTGGAAGAAACAAAAAATGCAGCGCATCAAGGGATTCCCAAACCTAATGCTCCCATTAAGTCTCAGTCCTGGGAAAATTATAAAATCGATTTACTATCACAGCTGCCTACAGTCATAGAGAGTCAAAGGAAAAATAAAACGTATAAAAGAGAGAAGCTCGTTGATCTACTTAAGGCGCACGAGAATATCCCTATCCCTCTTTCTAACTTGCCAAAGTCAGTCAAATATTTTTCAGAAAAGACTACTTTTTATAGCTACAATGCCGAGGGCATCCGCGACTATAATTGGGGTTGCGCATGGAGAGCTATACAAACCTGCCTAAGTGCTTACAGTATACATCCTTCCTTTGAGGAACTTTTTCACTTATTTGGTCCTTTACCTCATCTGAAAAGAATGTATGAAAGTAAATATCCTGGAGAACAACTTCCCAACACAAAGGTATTCGCTCCCTATGACTTATCTTCAGGCTGGGCCGAGCCCTTTATTGGACATATGGCTATGCATTTTTACGACATTCCATCTGTCTTAACAAGGGTAAATGGCATTCCGGGTTATTGCAATGCCCCACAAGATGTTTTTAAGCATTCGTCTTCTCTTAACTTTTATGACTTTAAAGAACGTCTGTTGAAGCACTTTAAACAGGAAACCCCTGCTCCAGTCATGATTGATGATGCGATGTTTGCGCTTAATATTGTAGGCTTAGAAGAAGAAGGGTTGAATATAACTTTATGGATTGCTGATCCACATATTCAACAGGGTATAAATACCTCTATCGATAAAGACCTTGCCCCTGCTGGATTATATAAAGTAACTCTCGATCCTACGGGAAGACAAATAAAGTGCTCACTTGCCGATGAACATAGTCATCAACTTCCTAATATGTTTTGTAAAGGCAGCTATGAGGGACTCCACTTTGATACCAAACACTGGATGGTTCTATTTCCCTTAAATAAAAACTAATGAAGGGCATCATCACTTTTCTAATCACTTCAAGTTGTCCACGTAAAGAAAAGTTTTCTTGAATCTAGCCCCACCAGTATCTACTGAACTTGAATACACTATATAATTAATCATTATTCTTTATTAACAGCAGACAATCTCTATTCTTATAAAGAATATTGTTATATTAAACACATGAATAATTAATACTAATTCATTCAGAAACAGACACATTTTGTTGATTTTCTAAAATATTTATGATAGCATTTCGACATGAAAGCTATTCTATATATGAGTCTTATGATGTCTTTAATTGCTAGCTATCCAGTTTTATCAAATGAATATTTCTATTCAGATTATAAAAAGGGATCTCATCCGATTTTAAATACCCAGGTAGAAATTGAATCAGTTTTTGAAAACATTAATGATTATTTAAATAAAACAATTGAAAGTCCCTTAGATGAAAGAATTACAAGGATTTTTATTGTTCGTCATACAGAATCAGAGGCTAATCGATTAGGTATAAATGCGGGGTGCATGGATTTTTTACTTAGTGAAAAAGGCCGTAATGACGCTGAAAAACTTGGTGAAAATTTGGCAAAAAATATGGATCATTTGGTTATCGACGCAGTGTATCATACATCCCTTAGACGCACATCCGAAACTTATCAAAATATGAATAAAGGCTGGAAAAAACACCGGGCTAGCGAACTGCCAACTCCTCAGATTGCCGATGGGTTACTAGAAAAGAATAATGGTAAATTAGAAGGATTACGAAAAGAAGAATACGAACCTCTTAAAAAGAAAGAAAGTCAATTTCTTGAGAAAATTGACGAATTTGATGAATTATTTGATTATAAAATTCCTGAGGGGGGTGCAGAATATGAAAGTCTGCACGATGTTTGGAATCGAGCTGTCATTAATATAAATAAAATTGCTCAGAACCATCCAGGAAAAAATGTGTTAGTCATCAGTCATGTGGGAACAATGAGAGCCCTTATTGTAGGCGGCGCGGCGTCTAGGGAGCGGCCTGTTACCTTAAATTATCGGAAATTCGATATTAAAAATGGTAGTCTACTAGCCGTGGAATCCAACGGCGCGGGAATTAGAGTGCAAGCTGTTAGCTCTTTTGATTATGAAAAAAGCAAAAAGTGAATATATTCATTATGCTAGTTTGCATTCAAGAATGGTCTCTAAGATCTGCCTTATATATTGCGAAAACTTGTTCCACTGCATCTATCATTCTTACCAATGTAAAACATGTGTTTGATGGCAAAATTCAAAAAGCATTATCCAACTACCTCACCTAGCCTATCATGTAATCTCGAACCTTTTGTACCCGCTGGATACTCCTATATTTTTGAGTACCCAATGTCGATATTATTTCCAACGCAACTTTAGCTATAAAGTTGAGGGTTCATGATTCAACTGACAGTCTTGAAACAATTACTCATCGGATATTTTAGAGATTTTCACGTAAGTGGAAGTTTACAAAAAAGCTTCTGACCATCAAATTAAATAGGCCTAATTGAAGCTTTATTCAAACCTTTAATCGCTATATATCTGATATATTTTTCTCTAAGAGATGCTCAAAGTGAACTAAGAAATAGCTTTAAATTTCTATTTTTTTGAAAAGGGGTTTCAGATGAGTTTCTCTTTTCTTACTTGAATAAATATTATTTTAATGATCTTAATACAATCAGTATGAAGATTCATTACTAGGAGCAAATATGCTTAAAGTTGCTGTTTACGACACAAAGCCGTATGATCGTCAATATTTTGAGGAAGCTTGTGGAAGTAAAAATATAAAATGGCAATTTTTTGACTTTCGCTTAACAGAAACTTCAGCAGTTACTGCTGCAGGTGCGCAAGCTGTCTGCATATTCGTTAATGATAAAGCGAATCGTTCTTGTCTTGAAACGCTAGCAGAAGTAGGTGTGAAGCTGATTACTTTAAGATGTGCTGGGTATAACAATATTGATCTAAAGGCCGCTAAAGAGTTAAATCTACGAGTGACTCGGGTACCTGCTTATTCTCCTCATGCGGTGGCTGAACATACGATTGGATTATTGCTTGCACTCAATCGCAAAATTTTTCGAGCCTATAATCGCGTACGAGATTTAAATTTTTCTTTAAAAGGTCTCATTGGTTTTGATGTATGCGGGAAGACTGCTGGGATTATTGGAGCAGGAAAAATTGGCAAACTTGTGGCTAAAATTCTCCGTGGATTTGACGCAAAAGTCCTTGTCTATGATCCTGTGCAAGATTTAGAATGGGCTAATAGTTATGGAATTGATTATGTGGATTTGTCTGTTCTCCTAAAAAAGAGCGATATCATTTCGTTGCATGTACCACTAATCACAGAAACATTCCATATGCTTGATGATCAAGCATTTGATCTCATGAAACCTGGGGTTTTTATTATAAATACTAGCAGAGGAAAAGTGATTAATACCGCCTCACTCATTAAAGCCTTGAAATCTAGTCGGATAGGTGGCGTTGCTTTAGACACTTATGAAGAAGAAGAAGGGATTTTTTTTGAAGATCTTTCCGATCAAATCTTACTTGATGATGAGTTATCTCGCTTACTCACCTTTCCCAATGTTCTCATCACTGCACATCAAGGATTTTTCACGCATGAAGCCTTATGCGAAATTGCAAAAATCAGTGTCGCTAATTTAGAAGCTCTTTCTTTAAAAACTCCATTTTTACCAGGGACTATTCTGAATTAAACTTTTCGTTTCATTTTTTATCCTTCCTTGGAGAGGGGGTCCATCCCGCCACCACTCAATGAGCACACTTGAAAACGATGCCGCATCATGGGATGAGGCACCTCATATAGCTGGTACTAGTTTGCCATCTAGTCCATCATCTTTTATTTTTTAAATTTCCATAAGAGCGTAATTTGAGAAACATTGAAGTTTGGATCCTAACTCTTTGCATAAACCTTCCATTTTTGATAAAATTGCTCCTTGCATATGAGGAGGGGCTAGATTAGCTTGGAATTGGTTGATATAAGTTGGATAAAGATAAAGTTTTAAACGGGAATTTTGTTCTTTCTCTAAGATAAAAATAAAAGATTCGTCATTCCTTTCAATTTCATCAATCGCGTAATCATCGATAAAATCTCCTGCGGAATAAATGATGGGCCTGTTTTTATAAACTTCTATGCCTCTAAAAACATGACATGAATGTCCAAAAATAAGGTCAGCGCCAGCATCTATCATCGCTCGTCCTATAGATCTATGTTCCGTTGGAGGGTAGTACCCCCAATTTGTGCCCCAATGGACAGAAACGATCACAAAATCCACTGTTTTTCGCAAATTTTCAATATGTCTTAAAAAGATTTGCATTCTTCTATCATGTATGTCGGTCGGGATGTACAATATCCCTGGTTTATTTTCTTGTGCTGCCCATGCAGGCTCATTATCAGTAAACGCAACTAAAGCAATTTTAAAACCCCTTATTTGAAAAAATGCCGGCCTTGAAGCCTCTTTAAAGTCTTCGCCTACCCCTGCATATAGGATCCCTTGTTTATCCAAAATGTTTAACATACGCTTTAGCGCTTCATGATCATAGTCAAGTACATGGTTGTTAGCTAAAGAAACAATATTAATTTTAGCCATTTGAAGTGAATGGATGTTTTTTTCATCTGAGCGAAAATGAAACATCTTTGTTGTAGAAGACCAAGGATTGCCAATATCTGAAAGAACGCATTCCAAATTACAAATTCTCAAATCGGCTGTTTGTAAAATAGATAGAGTATTCCCCCATGGATAAGCTGGATGATTATGTTTAAGGGTCCTATTGACCAAACGACCCAACATCACATCTCCAACTAATGCTATTCTCATTTCTCTAGAGATGTTGGATTAAGATACTTACAGAACCATTCCTTAGCTAGCCTTGCAACCTCTTCTAAACAACCTGGCTCTTCAAAAAGGTGGGTAGCGTTGGGAATGATTTCGAATTTTTTAGGACAAGTTAATCTTGAAAAAGCCTCTTGATTTAATTCGATGACGCCAAAATCATTTCCCCCTACGATAAATAGAGTAGGAGCGGCTACGCTATCTAATACATTGATCGCTAGATCAGGACGCCCCCCTCTTGAAACAACGGCTCCAATGTCCTTATTCATCTCTGAAGCTAATTGAAGAGCTGCTGCAGCTCCTGTACTCGCACCAAAAATCCCTAAAGTCAGATTGCTTGTATGAGATTGTTTTTTTAACCATTGAGCCACAAGATTTAATCGATCTGTCAGAAGATCAATATCAAATCTTGTTTGATACGAGAGATCTTCTTCTTTTGAAAGTAAGTCAATGAGCAGAGTGGCTAATCCAGCTTCATTGAGAACATTAGCCACAAAATTATTGCGGGGAGATAATCTGCTGCTACCACTTCCGTGAGCGAAAAGCACAATGCCTTGTGCAGATTGTGGAATCCTAAGCATCCCTTCCAGCAGAATATTTTGATGTTTTATTTGGACTAATTTTTCCATCATTTTATCTACCTTTTTAAATTTGCCTGGCTGTATTCAATAATAGGCACTTTCGCGCAGAACGCATTATCCCCACTGCAACTATGACTCGAAATTTTCAAATGGCGGAATAAGCCGCTCTTGTTGCATCCTGATGATTTATAAAATAGGATTTATTCTCGTTGTTTTTTTTCGTGTTTCGCAATAATAAGACGAGTCTTTAAAACAGCATCGGGGCTTAAACTGATGCTATCGATGCCACAATCGACAAGAAATTCAGCAAATTCTGGATAAGTCGACGGGGCATCTCCACAAATACCAATCTTGCGCTTGCGCTTTTTTGCCTCTCTGATTACATGTTCTATCATGCGCATAACCGCCTCATTTCGTTCGTCAAAAATATCTGCGACTAATGCGCTATCTCGATCCACTCCCAATGTCATTTGTGTCAAATCATTGCTTCCGATACTAAATCCATCAAAGAGATCACAAAACCTATCAATTAAAACCACATTACTCGGAATTTCACACATTACGTAAACTTCTAATCCGTTTTCACCTTGTACAAGTCCATTTTCTTTCATCACGTTTAAGACTTTTTGCCCCTCCTCAACTGTGCGACAAACGGGGATCATCACCTTTAAATTAACAAGTCCAAATTCTTCTCTCACTTTTTTTATTGCTTGACACTCTAATGCAAAGCCTTCCTTATACCCAGAACTGTAGTATCGAGAGGCACCACGCCAACCAATCATAGGATTCTCTTCTTTTGGTTCAAAATACTTACCTCCAATCAGATTGACATATTCATTGGTTTTGAAATCGCTGAAACGCAAAATCACATCGCGCGGATAAAAAGCTGCGGCAATAATCGCAATTCCCATGGAAAGCTTATCCACAAAATATTGCTTTTTGTCTTCGTACCCAGCTGTTAATTCATTAATTTTATGCTGTGTTTGAGCGTCTTTCACTTCTTCAAATTTCACGAGTGCCATGGGATGAATACGGATATGCTCTGTCACTATAAATTCTTCACGTGCTAATCCGACTCCATCGTTGGGTAAAAAACTTAATTCATAAGCTTCATCAGGGTAACCCACATTGATCATAATTTTTGTTTTAGGCTTGGGATTGTTTTGAACATCTATCTTTTCCACTTTGTATGGGAGTAAACCTTCATATACAACCCCTTTTTCCCCTTCCGCACAGCATACAGTGACTTCTTTTCCACTTTCAATGACCTGAGTGGCACGATTTGTACCTACAATACAGGGTAAGCCAAGTTCACGGCTTACAATTGCGGCATGCGATGTCCTTCCTCCTCTATCTGTCACTATGGCTGAAGCAATACGCATGATCGGTACCCAATCAGGATCCGTAATCTCGGTAACCAATATTTCTCCTGGCTTGAACTGTGCAATGTCCTTGACATCCTTAATCACGCGAGCAGCCCCCTGCGCAATCTTATTCCCAACACTTTTGCCTTGAACTAGAATTTTTCCTTTTTGAAGTAATTTATATTCTTCAATGATGTGACGATTCCTTTGAGATTGCACTGTTTCAGGACGCGCTTGTACAATAAACAGTTCTTGTGTTTGACCATCTTTTGCCCACTCTACATCCATGGGTGTCCATCTGCCGTATTTCAAACTATAGTGATCTTCGATCTCCATCGCCCACTTTGCAAGTTGCAAAACTTCCTCGTCAGTCAAACAAAACTTTTTTCTATCTTCTTTTGGCGTGTTGACCGTTTTGATAGGGGATAGGGACTTTTTTGCATAAAGGATTTTCGTAGCTTTATCGCCTAGCCGCTTGTCTATTAAAGGACTATAACCTTGCTTTAGCGTGGGTTTGAAAACATAAAATTCATCAGGATTAACTGCACCTTGCACTACACTTTCCCCTAATCCATAACTTCCCGTAATGAAGACGACATCTGGAAAACCTGTCTCAGTATCTAATGTAAAAATCACACCAGCAGAAGCTAAATCAGCACGAACCATCTTTTGGACACCAATAGATAGATAAACTTTGAAATGATCAAAATTATTTTCATGACGATAGAAAATGGCACGACTTGTGAACAAGGAGGCAAAGCAATTTTTACAAGCCTCTAGTAGCTGAGCAACTCCACAAATATTCAGAAAAGATTGCTGCTGGCCAGCAAAGCTCGCGTTTGGTAAATCTTCTGCCGTGGCTGAAGAACGAACCGCTACATCAGCATTTTCATTTTGGCATAGAGTAGATAATTTGTGGTAAGCAAGACCGATGGCATCTTGCAATTCCGAGGGCAATTCGCAAGACAAAATTAGCTTTCGGGCTGCTTCTCCTGCTTTTTCTAAAGCATGAGGATCATGCATATTCAAGCCGTCTAGTACAGCTTTTAAATCATTAAGAATGCCTGCCTTTTCTAGAAAATATTGATACGCATAAGCTGTGATGGCAAATCCTTCGGGAATCTTTACCGTGGTATGTTTGCACATCTCCCCTAAGGACGCATTTTTTCCACCTACTAAAGAAATATCCTCTATACCGATCTCATCAAACCACAGGATAAAAGACTTTTCACGTTCCTTTTCCTTTTTCATATTAGTGCTCCATGGCTTGCATTTTCAAACATGTAAAATAAAATTTTTTATTTCACAAGTAATTAATCAGAAATTCATTTCGCAACCATAAAGTATTAAAGATCGGCACGATCCTTGAAGTGAAAAAAGATATTTTTTTTCAATAAAATTGCTGAAAATCAATCGATATTTAAACTCTAGGTGATATTTTTTTTAAACCATAAAATCAATTCATCATCTAAAGAATAAGGTTCCCCAGGCACTGTTGGCTTATATTTATATGTAATTCCCTGACCATCAGGTACATATCCTAATCGGACATAGAGTCTTTGTGCTGAACCATAGTCTGCGTAAAGACCCACACCAATGCCTATTTCTTTATAGCCCTTCTTTTTAGCAAGCATCTCAAGCCAACGAATGAGTCTACTGCCTAAGCCCATTTCCCGATATTCTTTATAAATCCATACATCATGAATCTCTGGAATGTCAGAAAAATAAGGGTATTGAGATTTAAGAAGTAAACTTCCATAACCCAATATTTTGTAGTCTTGTTCTACTATACCTACGGTACGTATAGAGGATTCGTGTTCGTTGTAATACTTCTTCCATTTCTTGTTTTGTTCTTGAACGGTCGACCAAGGAGGACAGTGTTCGTTAGCAATAATGTATATGTCCGCTTCGATCATAGAACGAATGATTATTCTATGATCAGATTTAACATTTTTATTTTTCTTCATACCTTCTCCATAGCTAATCGATTCACTTTGCTCAATCCAGCTAACCCATCTTTGCACATTTCGCTTGATTCGTTACTTTAAATATTTTTAGTAAAAAATCCTAACCATAGAAAAAACTCTAATAAAACATTCGATTTTTTGAATCATTTTTTCATTCTCAACACGTATCTTTTGAAATTAGTCCTGTACCTTTACACTCTTAGCTGTTCGGAATGCTATATCTACCACACCATTTGGGGCAAACATGTCCAGAAAGTGTTTGTAAATTTTTTGTTTATCTTCTTTTCTATCAGATGTGAATAACAGCGCTTGATAATACTCTACAATGTCCTGAATGATTCGCTCATGTCTATAATAAGCAAGGATTTCTATCTGGATAGGAGTTTTTCCATAACCTTTATAAAAAAGTTGTTCTTCATGCAGATGATTCCAGACATTAGCCACACCTCCCCCAATAAACATGAGATCGCGTTCTTTGGGCGCCATAATAGGCTCATCCCAATCCACTATGTAGATCGCACCATTTTCATCTATCAGTACATTGCCACCATGAATGTCGGAATGACAGAGCACGAATTCCGTCGACTCTCCCTGAATCATTTGACATAGGAGTTCCGCCTGATTCACAAGACGGTGAATGATCTCCTTATGTTCTTTCATGAAAGTTTGTAACTTCCAAGACATCTCATCGTTGGCAAAGTTTCCATCCATACTTTCAATCGATCGAAGGGTTTCTCGCGATTTGGAAGAAAAATCTTCCTTTTTAATTTGATCTTTGAAGGATTGAGGTACATCCAATTGATGAACTTGCTTCAATGCTTGACCTAAATTAATCCATTGAACATCGTTCAGATGGCAAGAAAAACCATTCTGACCATTGATAAATGGATACACTATAAGAGTAAAATCGTTGATAGGGTGAGTCAGCTTACCATCTCCTCCTTGGATCGGAGGAATGATCTGTTGAATTCCAGAGGCTTTTAAAAAGGCTAACAAAGTTACACCAATATTAGACTGATGGCCTTTTTTTACCTTGATGAAGTAAGACTTTTCATCATCTGCCTCAGCCTTATATACAGAGGCATCCATATCTGCTCCCAGGGGAAGGAGGGTTATCTGAGTAGTAGCGATGCCATATTTTGAGTTTAAGCAATCTATAATCTTACTAGCATCAGCTTCTTTCTTCATGAATATCCTCTATTCTCAGCTGCATGTTATACAAGTTCGCATAGAGACCATTTAACCCGATCAATTCCCGATGAGATCCCTGCTCTTTGATGCCTTGATCAGTCAAAAACAAGATTCTCTTCGCATTTCGAATAGTTGAAAGGCGATGAGCAATAACAATTGTGGTGCGGTTTTCAATGAGTTTCTCTAAAGCATTTTGAACAGCCTTTTCACTTTCATTATCCAATGAGCTTGTCGCTTCATCAAAAATAATAATAGAAGGATTCTTCAAAAAAACGCGAGCTATGCTTAAGCGCTGCTTCTGTCCACCCGATAACTTTACTCCCCTCTGTCCAATATCTGTCGCATATCCATGAGGTAGTGACATAATAAAGTTATGTGCGTTAGCTTTTTTGGCTGCTATGATAATTTCTTCATCAGTGGCTTCTAAGTTGCCATACCGAATATTCTCTAACACCGTTCCTGCAAATAGATAAACATCTTGTTGAACAACTCCAATATGTTTTCTTAAGGAGGCCAACTTAAGACTTTTGATGTTATTACCATCTATTAATATTTCCCCGGAATTCACTTCATAAAAACGAGGGATAAGAGAGCATAGAGTTGATTTTCCAGCTCCTGAAGGGCCTACTAAAGCAATGTATTCTCCCTTACTTATGCTAAGAGAAATATTTTTAAGAACATGCTCATAACCTTCTTTATATTTAAAACTGACGTTTTTAAATTCTATATTCCCTTGTACCTCTCTAAGGTCTATGGCTTCTGCCATGTCTTTAATATCAGGTTCTACTTCTAACATATCCATGAAGCGATTAAAACCGGTAATACCCTCTTGGTAAAGTCTAACAAAGTTACCCAATCGATGTATAGGCTCAATTAAAATCCCGATATAGAGTAAAAATGTCAACAGGTCCGCTAAATCCAACCCTCCCTTCACGATGCTGACTGCACCAAAGATGACAACAGCAACAGTCATAAGCTGGATAAGGACTAATAAACCATCATAGAAATAGGCCTCATTTTTATATCCCTCTTTTCTACTTTCAACGAAGCGGCTGTTTTCGTAGCAGAATTTCTTATTTTCTGTGGCCTCATTCGTAAAAGATTTTACTACCCTAATTCCAGCTAAGGAATCTTCAACCTGAGCATTAATGTCACCCGTTCTATCTCTACTCTTTCGTAGAGCATGATGCATTTTCCTACTAAAGTAGAATCCATATAAGCCCATGATGGGTAGAAAAAGAAAAGCTATAAAAGCAAGTTTTGCATGGATGTTCAAAAGGATAATAAACGCACCCATAAAGTTGAGAGAAGCGATGACTAGATCTTCAGGTCCATGATGGTATAACTCAGCCAGGTCAAAGGTATCATTGGAGATCCGTGTCATGAGCTGGCCTGTTCGATGTTCATCATAAAATTTAAAAGAGAGTTTTTGATAGTGATCAAACAGTTCATTGCGCATATCCCGTTCCATTAAAGCTCCCATCACATGACCCTTGTAATCCACAAAGATATGGCAAATCGCATGGAGGGCTACTAAAGCAAGCATTACACCGCCCATGAAATAGATTTGATCGAGAGTATCAGGCGATTGTGATTCTAGATTTTTTGTTATATAACGAATGCAAAGCGGGATCGCGAGTACAGTCAGCGATACAATCATTGCGCATGCCATGTCAGCGTAAAAAAGACCCAAATAAGGCTTGTAATAGGATAAAAATTTTTTTAATCTTGGATTCATCTGCTTGTCGTCTTAGGTAACAATTGCTAGACAGGGTCTGTAAAAATACTATTTATCTTCATAAATGTGTTTTTTGTATTTTTGAAAAGTAAGCCAAAGTCACTTTACCATCTCATACTTCAATTGCACTAGGCCGCTTGGATATGCCTGAGAACTCACTAAACGACATGTCTGCTCTCTATTTATCGTACTAAAAAGTGGAATTCCTGATCCTAAGATCATCGCAATAATCGATATAGTGAGTTCATCCACAACTCCAGCCTCTAAAAATTTAGATACTGTAATACCTCCATCCACCCATACATGCTTCACATTTTCTGCGTGCAGGACGGATAATAGGTGATGTATATCCCCGCAATATAGCTCTGCTTCTTCTCTAACTTCCTTTAAGGTTTTACTAAGAACAATCACTCTTTTTTCTTTATAGGGCCATTCATCAAAGCCAGAAACTACTTCATAGGTGTTTCTTCCAAGAATCAATGCGTCAACGCTATTAATAAACTTCTTAGAACCATAATCTTCATCGCCTACATGACCGTATTGCAGCCAATCAAAACTGCCATCCTTGCGAGCAATATAGCCATCTATACTTGTCGCAATATAGACTGAAACTTTAGGACGAGGTAGAGATGACTTTACAGCTGCCTCTAAATTTTGCATATTTCTTTTCTCCAATGATTAATTCCAATTCTATAAAGAACCAGTCTGCTTATCGGATGCTCCTTGGGTAGCTTTGGATGATAAAAGTCATCTCGAGAAGCACGTTGCATGCCGATTCTTTCCATTACAGCTCTAGATCGTCGATTTTTTAAAGCCGTATAAGCAACGATTTCCTTTAAGTTTAATATTTCAAATCCAAATTTTAGGCACGCTAACGCACCCTCTGTCGCATAGCCTTTTCCCCAAAAAGAAGGGGCCAATCGCCAGCCCACTTCCACAGCGGGTCTAAAGGGAGCCGGGAATGTGGCTTGATCTACATCATTCATTCCTACAAAACCTATAAATTTTCCATTTTCTATGAGAGAGACCGCCCACCACCCCCAGCCTCTTTCCTGTATCTTATTTTGCATACGTTTCATCATCTGAGCGCTTTCATCTCGACTAAGAGTTGACGGAAAATATTCCATGACTTGAGGGTCTGCATAAGTGCTGCAAAAGGTTCAAAATCTTCATCACACCACTGTCGAAGAATAAGACGTTCCGTTTGAAGGATAGGTTTTATGATCATAAATTTTTCCTTAGATTGATGAAAGAGGGGGTGCGCAAGACTATATCAGATTAACCACATAATATTTTAGAATTGTCTTTTATCACTTCATACTCAAATTCCTTGAATGAGCTGGATTGAATTGTATCCATCAACAGTTGTTAAAATACCTTTCACATTATTATCTAGAAAAGCTTCATATACATCGAACAACCGAGATTGAAATTGAACTGAAGACGAATCAAATATATCTCATTCTTCACAATACTTGAAAAAAAAACTTTCAGATCTAATGCTTCTAGTCTTTCTTTAGCTATTTTTCTTGTAGATAAATCTACAATGACAAGAATTCTTGCAGGATAAATGATACGTATTTCATCTCGTGGTGATAGTTTATTAGGAAATATTTTTCTCATATACAAATAACTTTATATCAATCGTATTTTTTAGAGACACTTTGAGACCTCAATTCTTAAGCGTGGCATAGCAGTACCGATTTCAGTACTATCTTATAACCTTCATGGGGCAAAAGCTAAAAATCCGAACGATAATATAACAGAAAAAGGCTCCTTATTGGTATCCCTCATGCTGCATTTGACTAGACCTTCCACTCATTCCATGCATGTGACTTCCCATACTATCTGCTGGTGTACTCTGCATCCAATTCATCTTCAGAGGGCTTTGCGGTTCTCTTTCATTTTCTTTTTTACTAAACCAACTTACAGTGTCTGTATTAGATTTTTTATTTATAGGTGTTTTATCATGATTCTTATGAATATTTACAGATTCAGCAACAGTTCCCTCTGGATGTTGATACCAACCTGGATCAGCGTAGCTTGTGAGATTATCCCTCACTTTAAAGATCGTAAACATACCGCCCATTTCAATAACCCCAAATGGGCCTGGACTACCAATAGGGGAGATATTTCGTGGATACTTAACCTTCATATCCATCATCTCATTCGTCCCATACATTTCAAACATATCTCCCATTCCGTTGATATTCATTAAACCCATAAAATCTGGGAAAAAATGCTTGATACGTTCTTCAATTCCTCGTTTATTTATCCCTGTTAAATTAGGAAGCTCGTGTTGCATTTGATTCATTGTATGATGAGATTTATGGCAATGCATGGCCCAATCACCTGGATTGTCAGCAATTAGCTCAATATCTCTTGTTTCTCCTGGAGCAACAAGAACAGTAACTTCACTATATTGAGCCGATGGAGGTAACCTTTTTCCTCCTCTTCTAGTCACAACGAATTCATGACCATGCAAGTGAATAGGATGAATCCCCATCATTACATTTCCAAAACGAATACGCACACGATCATTTGTTTTAACCACTAAAGATTCAATATTTGGATACAAAACACTGTTAAATGTAAAAATGTTAAAATCTAGCATCTCAAACGGAATAGGAGTTTCAGCTCCCATAGGAATACGCCACTCATGCAGAAAAATTGCAAAATCTCTATCTATTTTAGGGTCATCGCCATCTTTTGGATGAATAATAAAAAACCCCTCCATTCCCATAGCAATTTGAAACATTTCATCCGCATGAGGGTGATACATAAATGTGCCATTCTGCTTAAGAGTAAACTCATATTTGAATGTGTCACCAGGTGGGATAGCTTTTTGGTTAAGGCCAGCTACGCCATCCATTCCATTAGGCAAAATAATTCCATGCCAATGTACAGAGGTTGGTTCATTTAGATTATTTGTGACTAAAATTCTAACTCTATCTCCTTCAACAGCCTCAATAGTGGGGCCTGGACTAGATCCATTGTATCCCCAACAGTTCACCCAGAACCCCGGAGCAAACTCCCTTCTTATGGGTTCTGCTATAAGATGAAAGACTTTAACATCACCATCCATAGTCCATTCCAATGAACCAATGTTAGGCGTAATAACAGGGGTATAATTCAACTTTTTATTTGAAGGCTGAACTTCTTTTTTTTCTTGCGGCTTCTCCTTAGGAATGTCAAGGATTTGATGATTTAAGATATCATGATCTTGAGCGATAAGAGAGCTGAACAGCACAAAAGTTAATAAAAAAGTAGCAGTCTTCATTCAATCTTCCCCTGACAGTGCTCTCGTTGAATTAAAAACTTAAATAAGTAACCACCTAAAGCGCGATCCAACTCCACTCTTGATACCAAATATTTTTTGACACTTTCTGTGTAATTTTTGAAACCAACAACTTCTATGCATTTATTCTCTAATAATTTATCAACCCCTAATCCCATCACATTGTAGAGCTCTTCAGAAGAAGCAGATATTTTTCCCTGCATCGGTAATAAACGACCTCTGTAATCATTGATTATCTTTGAGTAGTTCATGAGAAGCTTATGTGCCTCTCTAACTTCTGACCTGATTTTAATTTCGAGTTCAGCTAGACGATCTTGAGCTTGCCTAAATTCAGCAAATATCCTCATGCGTGCAGCCTGTCCATAATTAAATATAGGAAGCTCTCCAGATATTCCAGGACCAATTACGTTAGTTCCATCGGGATCTCTTTCTCCAGCAAGACCACCTTGAAGTTTTGTATAAGTCCACCAATCCTTAAGACCCAGCATGCGACTAAAACGAGTAAGCTCCAGCCTTGCGACTTGTATATCCAACCTTTCTTCGATGGCTATAGATTCCAAAGCGCATAAGTCATAACCTTGATAATCGAAGTCTTCAGGTAGATTTTCAGGAAGAGTTAAGGAAAAATCTGATTCTAATCCTAGAAGTCTATTAAGCTTTTCATTTAGTCGTACAATTTCAGTCAAAGATTGCGATAATTCTAACTCAGCCTCTAAGAACCTGGATTGAGCCAATTGAAATTCAAGAGTATTTATATTACCTATTGATATCTGTTTTGAAGAAATTTCCCCAAGAATACTTGCTAGTTCTACAATAGAGCGAATATACATTGTCTTTTGCTGTTCTGCTATTAATTCATAATATGTCTGTCTAACATCAAAAGCTAAATTAAGTATTTCATTAGACACACGCAATTTTGTTTGTTCAAATTCAGTCGTAGCCAATTTTGTTCTTAACGGAATAAGGAATGCATCAAGCAAGCTGGTTGTTAATAAGTACTCGATATTTGTTCGCAATCCTTTAATATGAGGATATCTGATTTCTACTTCAAAAACAGGGTTAGATAAAAGTCCCGCTTCCACCAAATCTGCCTGAGCTATGCCCAAATCCTCAAAAACAGCTTGGACTTTAGGGTTATTTAATAGAGCTATCTGAATGGCTGTATTAGCATTCAATTCGCTATTGATCATGCTTTGTATGAAATTCTTAGCTCTTTCATCTTGGCAGTACCCACGACGCCATTCCACTTGACTATCTAATCTATTCGCTACAACACAAGATACAAAGCCATCATCAGCAGAAGGAATTTTAGAACATCCTGATATTAAAAGACCTAAAGAAAAAACAGGAAGTGTAAAATGCTTCACGCATTACCTCAAAATATTAATCGCTACCTCCTGTTAAAGAAAAGCAATAGGAAGGTCCATCGATATGAAATTGCGAATTTTCAGCAAATTTCTTTCGTTAGCATATAAGCTTATAGTTGTAAAGCAAGAATTTACAGGTAAAGTATGATAAACATATCTTTAATCAAAGAGAAGTAATTTGGCTGGTCTTTATGCTGGAAAAGAAAATTGCACAGTTATTCAGAATACTCTAAGAGATCATCAGTCGCTTAAAAGCTTAAGAAATTTCTATAAATGCTTTATTTAACAATAAAAGTCATAGAAGCACCATCTTCATTTGTAGGATTTCTATAGACTATTGCCGACATGGCTCCTTCTACAGAATGAGTAAAATCTCAGCAAGGATCAAATTACATGTAAAAGTGCTACAAAACTAATCTATCTAAAAAGCAAGTTTCTCATTTTCTTGATAGCAACCGGCTGTTTTGAAAAAATATTATTTTTCAAGCAGATCATCTCCTTTGTACCCCTGCTAGCAAATTACACTTGTCGTATTGATAATATGACATTTTAAACTGCTCTCGATTTTTTGAGAAAAATCTCTTCTAAAAGCTGTCTGTAAAACAACACGTCTATTATATCCTGTCACTGTGCCCATCATCTAAGAGATAGCTCAGCTCCTCTCATTCTGCATTTGTGAATATCCTCGGTCTCTTTCACTATCACCGTTGTAAAATTCCCAGTCCATTAAGAATTTTTTCATTTAATTCAATAAAATTATTATATTAATATCGAGATTAAATAACATTTACATGTTATAATTATTATAATGAAAATTAAAGGAATTTGTTAATGGTTAATGTATCAAAGTTTGTGAGAGATCACATTCCTCTATGTGTTTGTACGCTAGGTACCGCCATTCTTGGATATCTGGGATATCACGCCGTGCAATGGATAATTAACAAATGTCATAAAACTGAAGAAATTGACCTTGTAGCGCAAAGGACTATCTCTACGTCATCGCAAAGAGTTTCTCAAAGTAACGATCACGATACAAATCCCCAGATTCTTCCTCAAGCAAAAGTTGCTACGCAATCTGAAGAAGTGCCTGTGGACGAGATTTCTTTGACACAGCAATCCGAAGATCAAAAGCCACTAGCTGCAACAAAAATTCAAAATGCCTTTCGAGGGCATCTAGCCCGTGTAGCTTTAAAACAAATGCAATTTGAGAAACTAGAAAGGCAAAAATTAACAGCAACAATAAAAATTCAAAGCGTTTTCCGAGCACATTTAGCCCAAATTGCATTTAAAAATGAAAAAAGACACCTTCTTAGTTATTCTCTTTATGAACAAGCCAAACCTTTGATCGATGAGTCAGAAAAACTGAGAGATTTACCTACAGCTGATAGCGGAAGGACTCGCGTCTACTTGCTGAATGATTTACCTATTGTCCTCAAGCAAAGCGGTTCTCCAGAGAATAGAAAAAGATTTGATAAAATGAAAGAAGCAAGAAAAATATGTGATGACAACAATTACTCTTGTCTTGTCATCCCAACTGCTAGAATTCATGGAAATTTTATTATCGAAAGTCGTTTACCTATTAGGAAAAATCACGATACGAAGGAACAAATCGGCTTTTACCTTGATCATTTAGCACAATTCACAGAAGCAGTAGAAGAATTTACAAGTTTTCTTTGCCAATCCGAATTAAGTGATATCACAGGGGGAACAAATGATGCTTACTCTACATTATCTACAGTTCCTATAGGAAGATATGATAATGTAGCAATGTATCTGGAAGAGGGGGATGGTAAACTCGGCTTAATTGATTTAGAAAGCTTTTATCCTAAATCAAAAAGTGAACAATTAGAAGCTTTTTTTGCTTGCAGGGAAGCTGTTCGATTATTTCCTCACCATCTTGACGCTATTATAAATGCAGCTAACAAATTTGATCCAAAAATAGAAAGTCATAGAAAAGCATTAGAAGAAGAAAGGGATTACGTTCTGGAATATTTTAAAAAAGCCTATCAAAATCACTTAGATTTCGTTAAAGAAAAAAATATTGATCTAACAAATCCTATTAAATTCGACGCTATTTCACTAATTCGCAAAGACCAGATAAGAGAGGCTATAGAAGTTTTGATTCAAAAAGAGAATAATGACCTTCGGTTTGAAAACTGTTTAGGTGAAACTCCTGACGTCACAATGAAGCTTTTTAATGAAATGGCTTTTCCGGAAATTTTCGATTATACCCAAAAATTTATTACCGATCTCTTGAAAGATCAACTTGAATATCATGTAGGAAGTACAGCCATTTCTTCTTATTCAAAACTTATATCGGCAAGAACATTAGAATTTAGCTATGGATCTAATGAATATGAAGATTTAAAAAGATTGATAGCATCAAAGCTTGATATGTTAACATTCACATCTAAATTCAAAAAGACTCAATTTGCCTCTGAAATAGTATATGCCATTTTAAAAGAACTTGAAAAGGGTAAAGAAATAGCTTACTACAATCCCAGCTTTGGTGTTGGTGGACATGCTAAACACTGTATATTTTGTTAACTCACAACCATAAATATACATGCTTCTTCTCTATAAACTTTTCTCATTCCCTGTAATGGTTTAAAGCTTTGCTATTTTGAAAATGAGATAGCCATTTTTCTTTTTGATGGCTTCCCATGCATCTATCGTCTCCAGTGTTCGTCGGATAGCTTTTCCTATTCAGGGATTAAGCAATTTTTTTGAGACACTTGTACATGTGCTCGCAGCCTGGCAAAAAAGTGTGGGCGATTGGATGGGTTCAGAACTTTTGACTGGACTGGAATGAAGGAAAGACTTCACACTTTGCCCTTCTTGACTACTGGTTAATCGCCAATTTTATTGAATTTGGATTAGCAGGAAAATGGAACGAATCAAGGAACTGACGATTGAATGTATACAAACCTGAGTTCCTGTTGTTCCATGTCTTACTTTTAAAGGTATATCCAATCACAGCAAGGGACCTTCCTAACTGCAGTAAGGGCATGATCGGTTGATAGTTTGGGATTGGTCGAATACAGGAGTAGCCGTCTAACAAAATTTTCTTGTATTTTGAGTGAGGCGCCCATTTGAAATGCTCTATTGAACAAAAATCCTGCTCAGCAAATCCAGAACGGGCGCTAGCCCAATCAATAATAGCTTGCAACCTGCCTTGCGAGACAATCATATTTCCTGGTCGAAAATCACGGTGTACTATACAAGGACCATCAACATTGGCTAAAAGAATCTGACAGCTATCAAGATACGTATTACATTTCTCGATGAGATTTTTTGGAAGATGTCCTTTGCATTCATCAAGTTCTTCCTGGAATTTTTCATTGAAGTATAGACTTGCTTCTCGAAATAAAGTCTTAGGTTTTGTTAAGTCTCCATATCCATCTGTTCGATTGTTATGAAGGTGAGCTAAAGCGATACCAATTTCAAAAGCTAGGTCATTTGACCAATCCTCATCTTTCAAAAGTTCTCCCTTCATGTATTCCATTAAAATGGAGCCGAAATGGCTGTTTGTAGGTTCGACAGTGGCAATAATCTGTGGCACAGGCATACAGCCTTTAAGCTGACGAAGAAAGAATGCTTCCCGAAAATAATCATCAATGCGAGGGCAAATCTTCAAAATGAAAGGCTTTTTGTCAGGCGTAACGACTTTATAGACTTCTGCGATGATGGTATCAGGATGATTAATACGAGTGAATGTAGCTGAGTGCAGAGCAAGCTGTGATTTATAACTTTCTAAATCTATTCCCACACCTTCTTCTGAATCTTTGAGTGGTCTCTCCTGAATAAATAATTGTAATGTTGCAGGACGGTTCAATGCATCTTTGCTATTTATCTGTTGATGTTTGCGAAAACCACATTTTTTGAATAGCCGAATAGAGATGTCATTACGAATATCAGGGTCCACCAGGCAATACTTATAGCGAGTCCAGATATAGTTTTGAAGAAAAGCCTCTACAATTTTGCACCCAAGCCCCTTACGTATAAATTTCTTTTCTCCAATGAATAAGTCCATTCCAGCTGAATTTTGGATTACGTCCTCAAGTAAATTTTGGTTGTCCCAGGGATACTCTTTGACTGGATAACATTGAATGTAGCCCATAGGGGTTTTATCAATAGAGATGATGTAGCATTCCATACCTCCCTTACCCTGAATATAAGGGATTAGTTTTTGGTGAACCTCCTCAATAGTCCATGCTCTAAGCGAATAAAAAAATTGAACATGGGGTTCATTAAACCAAGTGTGAATCAATGCAAAATGTTCTTCGCTAAGAGGCCTAAAAGATATCTTGCAGTTGTTTATTCCAGTTTCATTCATGTGCAACCATTTCAAGTTGGTCTATGTCTAGATTACAAAACAGCTTCAAATGTTTATTGATTTTTTCAATTTCCCAATTCCACCAAGCGATTTTCTGCAAACGATCAATAGTTTTATCATCGAATCGCATTTTTACAACCTTTGCAGGGTTGCCAGCTACAATAGAATAAGCAGGGACATCCTTCACAACGACTGCTCTGGCTGCTACAATGGCTCCATTTCCTATTTTGACACCGTTCATCACTAAAGAGTCATAACCGAACCAAACATCATTTCCTACGACGATATCACCTTTTACAGGTAAGTCATACACATTGAAAGTTGATTCCCACCCCTGCCCAAAGATAGGAAAAGGATAAGTGCTAATTGCATCAAGCTTGTGATCTCCAGTCATGACGAATCTTGTTTCTGCCGCAATTGCACAGAACTTGCCGATGATAAGCTTTACCTTGGAAAAATCGTAGTTATAGAGAACATTGTATTCTTCAAAATTTTCTGGACCATTTCGACGGTCATCGAAGTAGGTATAGTCACCAATGGTAATGTTGCTAGCTTTGACAAAGTGTTTTAGGAAAACAAGGCTTGTATATTCTTTGAGTGGGTAAATAGACTTTGGGTCTGGACCAGTAATTTTCATAAATTTTTCCTTAGCATAAACATCTTTGAATCTTTTTCCTTAATCGTATATTTAGCTTAGATTCTTTCTTAGAAAGAACTTTGAATGACCGAACCAACAATTTTTTAATTCACCGACTCGTTCATAACTGCTTTTCAAATAAAATTCTTCCGCTTGGAAATCAAAAGTATCTACTGCAGAAAAAACGCATCCATTTTTAATGGCTTCTTGCTCAGCTGCATCTAATAATTTTTTGCCGTATCCTTGTTTTTGGAGATTTCTTTCAACCCATAATACGTCAATGTAGATTGATTCGGTGCCCATGAATGCTTGTATCCCGCCGAAAACCTTTCCCAGGCTATTTTTCAAAAAAATGGAAAAGGCTCTATCTCGCTCACCTAATACTTTCTCATTGAATGCAATGATACCTTCTCTTACAACTGCATTATCAGCCTCGGTAGGTGCATAATCGACGACTACTTTGTAAACATTCTCTTTAGTTTGAATATTCGGTCTTCCTTGAGAGGTGAATTTTAAAATAACCATAGGGTGTGGTTTGGGCTCTGAAACAATTTTAAGTGTTTTTTCAAATCGACCATCTGAATATCGGCAGACGACTCTATCCCAAAATTCTATTGCTGCTTTATTTTCTGTTATTTGAGAAGTCTCCCATACTCCAGGAAACTGATTGAAGACTTGTTCTGCTACATGACTTCCAACGCCTTTTCTTTGAAATTTGGAAACAATGAAGAATTCCCCAATGTTCCAATCTACATCAGGTGTGCTTCCTACTTTGTTGATCAATACAAATCCAGCTAACTCTTCATCTACTTTTACTAAAAATGCATGTCTGTCAGGCTTTTCGCAGTAGGAGCTGAGGTCGATGCATTCAAATAGACCATTGGATGGAGTTTCCCAAGTTGGTAAAAATCCACAATACCTTGACATTTCATAAACGTAAAAGCGACCAAGATTTTGAATGGTATTTTTGTCTTCTTGATTAGCTTTTGATAGGATAATATTCATTTCCTTGCCTCCAAAAGATTCTTCATAAGCTCCATTTGGTAATGGGGAGCTGGATGCCAGCTAGCAATAAACTCGCCGAGGATTTTAAAGCCAACTTTTTGGTAAACGTGGATGGCCCATTTATTGGTCGCTTCAGGATCTATCAAAACTCTTTTCAGAGTTGAAAACTGACTGAATAAAAACCCTTGAATCATCGGTACGCAATACCTTTTCCTAAATAATTCAAGTCGCAAATGAACAAATCTAAGGTAGTGCATCATTACCTTCGGAAGAAGTAATTAGAAATGCAACAGGGACGTTGTTATTATAACCAATCCAATAGGTAGTTTCGGACTGTTCTAGAAAGAATTTTTCCAAGCCATTTAGGGTATTTTGAAGTCCCACTCCATGAATCCACTCAGAAATATAGGGTTGTATAAGCCATTCGTGGACAATAGATCGATCTTTTACTCTTACTGGTTTAAATGAGAACTGAAATTTAGAGGACATCATAACTGCCCCAGTAGTTTCATCGTGTATTTTGCTGGCAATGCTCGTAGAAGACGAGTTAAGATCTTATAAAAGAAAGAGGGTTCATAGCTGGATTTGTTACTTAAAGCAAAAACAACCATAGATTTGCCCATTTTTTCTGCTTTCCACGTGAAGGGTAGTTTTCTTGGAGCTTTAAGTCCCGCTGTATCTACAGGTCCTGGGTACACCACAGAAAATCGCAAATTGGTCCCATAATAAGTTAGGGCTAAGCTTTCAAATGCTTTGGCAATAGCAGCCTTTGATGCACTATAGGCACTACCTGTTGGGGGTGCGAAAATTGCATTTACTGAACTTGTAACAATAAAGTTTGCACCTCCATTATCCTGACAGAGCTTTTCCCAAAATTCAACCCAAGCTAGAACACCGAAATAGTTGACCCACATAATATTCTCATGAATTTTGAGATCGAACTTATTAGGATTCTCGATAACAGATTCTCCTGCTATGCCAGCATTCAAAAAAAACAAAGATGGATAAAGTTTTCTTTCGAGTATTTGTTTTGAAGTTTCTCGGATATTTTCTTTACTAGATACGTCGCAAATCATTGGAATAAAGAAGCCCGACAGCTCATTTTGAATTTCCATAAGTTTATCTTCCGAACGTCCTACACCAATGACTGTCCAACCTCGATTTACAAGTTCTCTAGAGATGGCTTCTCCTATGCCTGAAGAGGCACCGGTGACTAAGGCGATATTACCCATTATTTTTTATTCTCTTTCTTTTCGGATTTGGAATTGCGCTTAGTTCTGCCTCAATTTCATCAATTGTTGGGAGTTGCCCTTTTAGCTTCTTAGGTAAAGTGGAAACGATTTTTGTCTCGTACTCAGCGACTCCCATTGGCTTGTGAATGTCTCGTAGTGCATATTCTGCAATGAAATTGTCTTTACTCTTGCAAATCAAAATACCGATAGTTGGGTTATCTGTAGAATGCCTCATGAGATCATCAACAGCGGATAAATAAAAGTTCATTTTCCCAGCAAACTCAGGCTTAAAATCAACAGCCTTGAGTTCAACCACAACGAAACATCTAAGCTTCAAATGATAAAAGAGCAGATCAATATAGAAGTCTTTGCCGCCCACTACCAAATTGACTTGTCTACCAACAAAGGAAAAACCCTGACCTAATTCAGAAAGAAATTTTTCAACATGCTTGAGTAATCCATCTTCAAGATCTTTTTCAATGTGCTCCCTCGCTAACTCAAGAAAATCGAAGTTATAAGGATCTTTCAAAGTATCATGAGCTAGCCGTGAATGTGGGTCGGGTAATCTATGCTGAAAATTGGTGATTGCTTTGCCATGTCTCATGTAGGTTTTTATTTTGATAGAATCTACTAGAGCATTGCGAGACCATCCTTCCTGAATAACCATATTGACGTACCAAAGACGTTCATCCAGCGATTTAACTCCCTCAAAAATGGCTATGTTATGCCCCCATGGGATATTGAAAATAGGTAGATCTTCTAATTTACCCACAGCTTGTGGGGAAATTGAATATGCCAGGTAAAATGCCCTCATTCTACCCATATTTGTCTTAGAGAATCCCTCGATCCCTGGAAATTCATTCTGAATGTCCCTTGCAACCTTATCTATGACCCCAGCACCCCAACCATCTTTTTCTTGCCTTTCAACGATTTCTCGTCCTATATCCCAGTACAGACGAATTAGCTCTCTATTCACCGCTAACGCAGCTTTGAATTGAACAGATCGTATCTTTTTCTTAAGCTGTGTCACGAACTTGGCATAATCTGTAGAAACAATGCTTTGTCTCTTGGAAACAGTTTTTTTACTATTTGTCATTGGGTTCTCTTGTTTGGAAGTCACCGGCTCTGCTTGTGACCTAAACTCTCTATAAATCTGAGCTCTCATCGTCATAAAATATACTAGCTGAGACGTAAAAATTAAATAGTTTTATAATAGATTCGTCCAGCCTATTGCATAGTACGCCTTTGGTAAAGCATCTTTGGCAAAGCCTTATCGATATCCGCAAAGGTTGAGGAGAATTAAGCTCCCCTTTCAAACTGTCGCTTCAGCTGTTCAAGGGATTTCATGTCCAAATTAATTAGGTCAGAGATGAGAATCAAGATGTCAAAACTTGGATATACAGAAAGCCTTATGTAGCAGGCTGGAAGAAAGAACAGATCGGATAAGGGAATTTCAAGAGGTATTTTATTCTCTGGAGTAAAACAAGCATTTAGATGTTGAAAAGCTGTTATTGGCATGTTGCAAGGAATAAGAAATCCTAAAATTGAAAATTTTTCTAAATGACCAATGTCTAGAATATAAGACAAAGGGGGCAAAGATTCAATATGCTTTGCTTCCCAGGTTCCTTCGCCTTGGATATGAGAGATTATGAAAAGAGGAGATAAATCGGATGGAGAAGAAGGTAAAAAGGTTCCATCCGCAAACTGACCTTTTTGCATTTTATGATCAGCGTTGATTTTGAGATGTCCTTTTCCATTAACGTGCCAACTAAAATGATCTGGACGTCTTGTAATCTCTTGAATATCAATATTTTTGTATTTTTCTTTGTTGAGAAGAATAACAAAAATGCAGGAATAATTAATTTGTTTGTGGCCGTAACTAAAAGCATGGAAAGTTTTACTAGAGGATTTAAAACAAATATTAAAAACAGAAGCGTTGGTGGTATTCATAAAGTAACAATAGATTTATTTAGCAATAACTTGATTGACGCTCTTATTACGTGATTCCATATTATAGGGTTATCCTTTAAAATCAAAGGGATTGAAAGAGAAAGACGATGGTTAACAAAGTTGCGAAATTAGCAAGAATTTCAGGGATCAGGCTGTCTACCATGGGCCAATAAATATAGAGATAAAATGAAGAAGAACAGTTGCTTGCTCTGCAGCAAATCTTGTTCTTTAGAGAGCTTAGATTCGAGCTTAAACAGATAGAATCGATTCTGAAAAGAAGAGATTTCGATAGGGTGTCGGCTTTAAGTTCATACCGTAAATTTCTGTAAAAGAATGTGGAACGACAAAAAGTTGATTAAAACTATCGACAAAACAATCGAACACATCCCTGGGAGTTCTTAAAGCTGTGAAATACATTAATAACTTTCAAGAATGTAAAGTAATCGGCAAACGATTATTAATTGACTTGGGAACTTATGAAACGTTCTTAGTAGGCGGAGAAACCAATAATGAATGCACAATTTGTGGGAGTAAAAAGTAAAGATGACAACTACTTCTTTATCGCCAGCGAAAATTTTATATAATGATGGAAGCGTTTCTTTGTTGATACGTCCTCTACGCAAAGAGGATGCATCTACTTTAAACACTGCTGTACAAGAAAGCTTAGATAATCTTTTACCATTTATGGACTGGGCACATAGCGAATTGAATGAGAAAAATCAACTTGATAGAATTATCACTTCAAATCAAAATCATTTGCATGATTTTGCTGTATTTGATAATTCAGGAAATTTTTTAGTTTCAGCAAGTTGGCATCCCTCAAAGACTAGAAATAAAAAATGCTTTGAAATTGGGTATTGGACACACGCTAAACATTGCAATAAAGGGCTTGCGACACTTGTAACTAAAATATTAACGTTTACTGCTTTTGATTTTATGGAATGCGATCGAGTTGAAATTGGCTGTAATAAAGCAAATAACCTAAGTAAAAAAGTAATCGAAAAATGTGGATTTTTTTTTGAGGGTGAGATCCGGAATTATTTTTCTAAGCCTACAGAAAAAATGTTAAATAACGGCTATTCATCAGAAAGAACATATCTATTATATGGGTTAACGATTGAAGATTTGCCAAAAGTTTCGTGGTATTCTGAAATAAATAATCATATAAAAATTTTTCAAATTTAACTGAAACACCAGTTAACGAATCTGGGTGTTTTTTGTTGAACCGCGCGTTTTAGTAGACCCGTGGGCGGTGACTTACAATGATAGAAATGTCTACAGAAAAGCAAAAATGTTGACATTTCTATCATTCGAGAGGATGAATTAAAGGGTTCTGGATTTTGTGATTTACTTAACTCATAAGATTACTGTTTTGCGCTTCAAGGCGGATTTCATTTTTAGATGCTTTATCCAAGAGACTAAGAATGATTTTTTCAGCGACAGGTTTATAGTCCCAAACTTCAACAGAAAGATTGAGTTGATTAGAGATAATTTTGCTTGGTCTTTTTTCATGGACATGCCCATGCAATTGAAAATGAACAGGCTTTTCATTTGAAGGAATGTGAATGAGTTCAACTGTATGCTGGCCGATTTTCAGAAAGGCTGATTCTAAAACAATACTGAAGCCTACCCGCATCATATGGCTGGCATTGCGATCATGATTTCCACGGATACAGATCTTATGACCTTTAAGTTGAGAGCAAATGGAATGCAGATGATCGACATCACCAAGTCCAAAATCGCCAAGAAAGAAAACTTGATCTTCGGCATCAATGCAATCATTCCAATTCTTGATAAGACAACGATTCATTTCCTCTACAGTTTCAAATG
>MKSK01000004.1:356871-357360 GCA_001897225.1 Chlamydiales bacterium 38-26 | reverse complement strand
TCATGTTCTTCAATCTCTTTTAATTTTTGATAGGAAATATTTTGAGAATACTTTGTAATTCCTAAAACGCATAAATCAGGATTATTTAAGAGTCGTTTGAGTCGGAATCCGATTTTTGCTGCATTAGCAAATTTGCTTTCAATATCTGTAATCGACTCAAGAATCAAAATGCCTGGATTGTAATGATTAATGAGAGCTTTTAATCCCATTTCTATGCCTAAAGTAATAACAGGTCCATTACTGTCATCAAATCCGGGGAAATCAACAACTGTTAAATTATCAATAAGTTCTACGTTAGGTAAAAATGTACAGGAATTAGCAAATTTATGACTAATAAGACCCTCCCTATCATTTTTAGATTCGTAGGATAGTCCCCTTGATACCATTTCATCACCACGTAAGAAGCACAACGTTGTTGATTTTCCTGCACCTGTGGGTCCTAAAAGAAATAAAATTTTATCCGCATTTTTTGGAATGGAATTTTTTAAG